>CAIYZW010000107.1 GCA_903930725.1 uncultured Bacteroidota bacterium | reverse complement strand
CTTCTGACCCATCCGGCGGGTTTTATGCTTCCAAAAGGCAGTGCCTGAAGTTTTTCCGGTTTGTTTTGCGCGTTCATCGAAATTGGAAATAAGATGAGTAAAAAACAGATTATCCTTTTCATAGTTATTATTTTTTCATTTCAAACTGTAAAATTCCACCATCCATAATCTGGCGGTAAGTGATAAATGGAGTATCAACCCGCTTATCGTTCAAAAGTATGTTCCTGGAGAGAATGTTTTTGTCCGAAAAATTAATCGCTTCAATAACAAATTTCCTTTTATCAGCCAGATTGATGGTGGCCATTTTTACCTGAGGCGAACCAAAAACAAATTCGCCATTTGCAGGGTTAACCGGGTAAAATCCTAAAGTTGATAAAATATACCACGACGACATCTGTCCGCAATCGTCGTTGCCAATCATCCCGTCGGGTGTGTTGTTGTGGAAGTTGTTTATTATTTGGTGGATGTATTTTTGCCCGGTTTCGGGTTCATCCGAAAAAGCATACAGATAAACTATATGATGGCTGGGTTCGTTGCCATGGGCGTATTGCCCGATCATGGCTTCCTGACCGAGAAATTTATTCGGATTTTCGGCTTCTGTCGTAAAAAACTGGTTCAGCTTTGCCGTGAATTTATCTTTCCCGCCTAATAAATTTATCAAACCCGGAACATCATGTTGTGCCGGAGTCCAGAAATATTGCCAGGCATTGGCTTCGGTATAATCGCCGGGATTATTGAGTGGTGAGGTCGCCATTAAAGGATCAAATGGTGTCCGCCAATTTCCGTTCGAGTCTTTGCCTCTGAAAAATGCTGTGCTTGGATCGAAGAGGTTTTGATAATAATTACTTCTTCGATAAAAATCCTCAGCAACTTCTTTATTTCCCAGTTTTAAAGCCATATCGGCAACACACCAATCGTCGTAGCCACTTTCGAGCGTTCTCGAAACCGCTTCGTTTTCAATTTTATCAAAAGGATAATAGCCGTACTTGTTGTATAATTCCCAGTCGGAATTAATATGGCTGATTGTAGAACTTTCGACCATCGCCTTTAAGGCTCCATTTTTATCGAAACCTTTAAAACCGTTGTTGTAAGCCGACAATATCATGGGTATCGCGTGGTTGCCGATCATGCAGTAATTGTCCTGTCCCCATGCCGTCCAGATGGGTAAAAAACCTGCTGCCTTGTGATGCAAAAGCATCGAATTAACGATGCCGTCAATCTTTTCGGGGACAAGAATCTGCAAAAGCGGGAATGCTCCCCTGTAAATATCCCAAATGGACAAGGTTGAATAATATTCACGGTTTGGGGCCTGGGAAATTTTATCATCGGCACCCCGGTATTTTCCGTCAACATCGGCAATATTAGATGGTTGCAAAAACAGGTGGTATAGCGAGGTGTAAAATATTTCCTTTTGTTTTGGCGGAGCTTCGATTTCAATCCGGCTTAAATAACTATTCCAGCAGCCAAGATTGTCGGTTTTTACTTTGTCGAAATCCCAGTGTGGTATTTCGGTTTTCATGTTAAGCTTTGCTCCTTCAACCGAAACCGACGACAACGAGATTTTAACTTTTAGCTGGTAATCCTGGCGTTCGTCAAATTCGAAGATGTATTTGGGTGCCTTTTCGCCATTAGCTTTTGGCAGGCTGGTGTATTTATCAAAAGGATGGTTAAAGCTGATTACAAAAAAGTACTTCCTTTTTACCCAGTTTTCGGTGGAACAATAGCCTGAAATTGTGCTGTCGTTTTCGATGTTAACATCGCTGTCAGTCACCAGTGGCCTGGCATTGTTTTCATCAAAAATAAAGCGCAGGCCATGTTGCAGATCGGTGTAAACCTTTATTGGTTTCCCTTTTGGAAAAGTATATTGATGAAATGCAACCCGCTCGCTGCATGTAAGTTCAACCTGTACGCTGTCTTTTTTTATGACCGAATAATATCCAGGTTTTGCGGTTTCGGTCTGTTTAAAAAAGGTATTTTTAAGGGTTTGATCTTCGTGACCGGTAAAAGGCAGCAAAAGTACGTCACCCATCTCGTTGATGCCTGTTCCGCTGAAACGGGTCTGTGAAAAACCCATTAAAAAGGTATCCTGATATTGATAGCCGCTGGTGTAATTCCAGCCGTGGTCTTTATTATCGGGGCCGGGCTGCACCATTCCAAAAGGCATCGAAGGGCCGGGAAAAGTATGGCCTGTTCCATCGGTACCAATAAAAACATTTACAAAGTTTGCGTTTTGTGCTGAAACAGCGTTACATAATAAGCCAAAAATCAAAATTGCAGTTATTCGATTCATACTAAAGATGGTGATTTTGTTTTGTCGTAACGTTCACTATTTTAATGATGGATATTTATTATCTCCGCAAAACTAAATAATAATGCGCTGTGCCTGGGCTATCGTCGTTTGATTTTCTTTTTGCAAAGGCCTGTTAAATCGTTAAGTTTGCACAAAATTATAAATACAAAATTGATTTAACCATGAAAAAGCATGTTACACTAATTAGTTTTACTGGCATCCGGGTTTTATTACTCCTGTTG
>CAIYZW010000106.1 GCA_903930725.1 uncultured Bacteroidota bacterium | reverse complement strand
TAGTTAATATTATAGTTGAAATCTTTTCCAATCATGTCGCGGTAACCTACCGAAAACTCAAAACCTGTGTTTTGAACAGTTCCGGCATTAACAGTTGGGCCGCTTGCACCTGGTGCTGCTATCCCAAAAATCCCTGATACAGGAATCCCGCCAATTAACAGGTTGTTTGTTTTCTTATTAAAATAATCGGCAGTAAATTCTAAACGTTCATCAAAGAATTTCATATCAAAACCTAAGTCGAATTGCTCCGATTGCTCCCATTTGATGGAAGGATTAGGTAAAGCGCCAACAGCTCTTCCGTTTACAAGCTGGCCGTTAAGAACATAAGTTCCTTCGCCACTTAGTTGTGAAATATACTGGTAATCACCAATCTTATCTGAACCTAAAATCCCATAACTAACACGGAACTTTAACAGATTAAGGTTTTTAAAATCTTTCATAAAATCCTCATCCGAAATAATCCATCCTAAAGTTGCAGATGGGAAATAAGCAACACTATTGTCGGGGCCAAATTTTGTGGAAGCATCCCTTCTTAACATTACCGAAGCGAGGTATTTCCCTTGATAATCATATTGTGCCCTTGCAAAATACGATAATCTGCGCTGATCGTAAGTCCATGAGCCGGTTGCCTTTGAAGGATTGAGGCCATTGGTGAGGCCAATATCGGCAAATTCCCACGAATTGTTTGGAACATCAAAACCTGTGGCATTAAGATTATTTCCCCATGTTTTGTAAACCGTTGTTCCAACGGTTCCGGTAGCATGATGAACTCTGTTAAAGGTATTTTCGTAGGTAACGAAGGCATCAAAAGTATAATCGTTAAAATTATCCTTGCTCTGATAAACACTGCTCCTGGTTATGTCGAAAACTTTTCCTCCGTAGTTAACAATCTTCGAAAACGACTTGTAATTGGTGTTTGCAGTGTTGAAACCAACACGGGCAGTTGCTGTGAAATGTTTGGCAAAACTGGCATCCAAGCCAAAATTACCATTCAGTTTGTTAAGTTTATAATCGTTAAATGTGTTGGCAATTTGCGCCATAGGATTAATAATCTCAATACCCAGATTTGCAGGTGCAAGGAAATATTCGCCATCAACATTGTAAATTGGCACGGTAGCCGGCATATTGACTGCATTAAACAAAACCGATCCAAGTCCATTGTCGTTAAACGATTTGCGGTTAATCAGTGTGTAGGTAAGCGTAGTATTGAATTTTAGCCAGTCGGCAAGGTCGGCGCCTAAAGCCAGACGTGCTGTATTCCGTTTATAGCCTGATTTGTCGCCGCCAATAATACCTTCCTGCCTTAAGTCGGAAGCACTCAGCGAATAATTCATTTCCTTTGATCCGCCGGAAACACTGATGTCGTTATCAGAAATCGGAGCGGTCGAGAAAAGTTCATCCTGCCATTTTGTTCCTACGCCCAATCCTGAAATATCAGGAAAAGGAAGCGCCTGTCCGTTGGCAGCATAGCTTTCGTTGAGTAAAGCAGCATACTCGGTAGCATTGAGCACCGGTAATTTACGGGTGGTTTCCTGCATACCAAACGAGCTGTTGATAATTACTTTGGTAGGAGTGTTCCTGTTGCCCTGTTTTGTTGTGATAAGAATAATACCGTTGGCACCAACTGTACCGTAAATTGCTGCCTGTGCATCCTTTAAAACTGTAATTGTTTTAATGTCGGCAGGATTAAGTGTGTTCAGGTCGCCCTGATAGCCGTCAATAATTACAACCGGTGAGGCATCACCATTGGTCGAAATACCGCGGATTCTAACATCAAGGCCAGCACCCGGAGAGCCGGACTGTTGCGTTACATTAACACCAGTCATGGTGCCTTGTAAAGCTTCCTCTACTTTAATAGGTTTTAACTTGTTGATGGTTTTCGAGTCAACCATTGAAACAGCACCGGTAACATCCTTCTTTTTTACCGAGCCGTACCCGATTACCACAACTTCCTCAAGAGCAGTTGATTCTGACATCAACACGACATCAATTTTTAGTTGGCCATTGT
>CAIYZW010000105.1 GCA_903930725.1 uncultured Bacteroidota bacterium | reverse complement strand
TCTTTCCTCTTTATTAGAGGAATTTTTTATTGGAAATTTTATGGTGCCTTTTGAACTTTGAAAGCCTTTTAGATCGTCTATAAAAAATTCATTGGTAATTGAACTTCCTGGATAAAAGCCAATGTGATTTTTAAAGGCAGCAAAATGAACCAGATTTCCATAGAAAACAAAGGTTGGGATTGCATATTTTATGGCCTCATCGGCATCCGGGGCAGCCTCCTTTATTGTTGCTCTGATTTGGTTAAGAAGTATCTGAATTTCCATAGGAAAACCGCTGATGTATTGGTCAATGCTGTTGTTTGTAGCGTTCATTTCCGGTAATTTATTGGTTAGAAATTATTACAATCGGTAAGGCAAAGTTAAAAGAAAAAAATCAAACTTCACTTGCATCAAAGTTGCAGCTCCGGTGCAAATGATGATCGGTATTTAATAGAAAAACCGGCTCCCAAAAATTTACGGGAACCGGTTTTTTTTTCCTTCATCAAAGCCAATCAGGATGAATTTATTTTTTTCTGGCGGCCTTTACTTCGTCCAAAGTTACCTTGCCACCTTTATTTCCCCAACTGTTTAGTGTGTAATTAACAACATCCATTACTTCCTGGTCGGTCATCACAACATTGGTCATAATGCTACCCGGATATTTAATGCCATTTACAGTGATGGGTGTTTTTGAGCCATAAATCGTTTGAATAATCGCACGCTTTTTATCGGCTAATAAAAAATCAGATTTGGCGAGCGGAGGAAACACCCCGGGAACGCCCACACCTGTTGGCTGATGACAAGTAAAACAATTACCTTTTCCATTATAAATGGCTTTACCAGCTTCCATGGCTTTTGCCGGAATTACATCCTGCAAAAATTCCACATCATTTGTGGTGATAATCCTTTCGGGGGTTGCCCTGATAAAAAGGAAAGCAGCAAAAACTGCAAAACTCATAACGCTAAAAAAAACAACTAACTTTTTCATAATTAATCTATTAAAGTGAAAATTTAAAAGTATTCAAATTACAACATTTTTTAGTTACTTCGGTGTTAACTTTAAGTTTCTGATCAGATGGCGAGATAAAATGTATCCCAAGCCCCAGACCTTTTAACACAAACCAAACACCGAGAATGATGATAAAAACCGGTACAAATTGCCTGATTTTGGTTCTGAAGGCGGTTGTAAAATAATTTCCCACCAACGAAAGACTCAGCATTACCGGGATTGTTCCAAATCCAAAAATTGCCATGTACAATGCACCGGTAAATATGTTGGCCGAGACCAGCGATAAACCAATGGCGACGTAAACAGGGCCACATGGCAAAAGTCCGTTCAACAATCCGATAGTAAACAATGAAAGATTGGTTTTTGTTCCAAACAAATTACCGAGTTTATCCTTAATCCGCTCCACCACCGGAAAAACCGGCGATTTGGAAGCAAAAGATTTAAAAAGCAACGGGAATAAAACCGAAAGTATCATGATAGCACCAATCACAATCGAAAGAGACTGTTGAAATCCTGCAAATTTAAACCCTTGTCCAAGAAGTCCGAAAACCGCGCCCATCAATGAATAGGTAATTATGCGCCCGAGATTATAAATAATAGCTCCCATACTACGGTGAAGCCAGCTTTCATCTTTTAAAGGCAATGAAATGGCAATCGGGCCACACATTCCGGCGCAATGGAAGCCGGTGAGTAAACCAAAAGTCAAAGCATAAATAAAAAAATCAAGTGTCATTTCTGTTATTTTACGTGGATGTCCTGTTCAAAATAATACGAAGTTCCCTGATGCGTCCAATCTACTTTTACGATGTATTTTCCTTTATCAAGATCAACTGCCGAAAGTTGCTGCAAACCGCTCTGATCGAGTTTTAAAGCAACATAAACATCCTTCTCAAAATCAGATGGCCGATACAATTGAATTTGTCCTTTAACTTCATCAAATTTAAAAAATGACGGAAAAGCAATCTCAATAATACCACCCTGATAACTGATTTTGATATTTTCCTTTAAAAGCAAACTGTTGTTTACTTTGTCAATCTTTGTCTGGTGGGCAATTTCGCGTGGATAATAATCCTTGTAAACCAGGTTAATTTTCTGCTTTACGCTGAT
>CAIYZW010000104.1 GCA_903930725.1 uncultured Bacteroidota bacterium | reverse complement strand
GATTCGACATATTATTATGTCAGAGGCGAATCAATTGTTGAGACCTTGCCATCAGGTGTCAGAGATGGGGTCAATTATATAAATTCTTCAACTGTTACACTGGTTTTGCGTGCCCCATACAAAAACAGTGTTTATGCCATTGGCGACTTCAACGACTGGCAAATTGGCCCCGAACACAAATTGAAAAGGAATCTGGCCAATGTTAACGATATCAACAACCGTTATTGGGTTACCCTTAATGGCCTTACACCTGGCGAAGAATATGGATTTCAGTACCTTGTTGATGAAAGTTTAAGAATAGCAGATCCTTACTCTGATAAAATTCTCGACAAGTGGAACGACCCTTATATCACCAGTACGACCTACCCGGATTTGAAACCTTACCCGGTTAATAAAACCGAAGGCATTGTTTCGGTATTTCAAACCAACCAGCAGCCTTATGTTTGGGAAAACAATAATTTTACCGCTCCTGCTGCTACCGATCTTGTAGCCTATGAGTTGTTGCTTCGTGATTTTGTTGATAAGCATGATTTTAAAACATTGAAAGATACAATTTCATATTTGAAAAGACTTGGTGTAAACGCCATCGAACTGATGCCTGTTAGCGAATTTGAAGGAAATCTTAGCTGGGGTTACAATCCATCTTTTTATTTTGCTCCTGATAAATATTACGGCCCCAAAAATGACATGAAAGCCTTTGTTGATGCCTGCCATGCAAATGGGATGGCTGTGATTATGGACATGGTTCTGAATCATGCTTATGGTCAAAATGTGCTGGCTCAACTTTACTGGGATTCCGAAAATAACAGGCCTGCTGCAAATAATCTCTGGTTTAATGCAATTTGCCCAAACGAATATTGCTGGGGTAATGATTTTAACCACACAAGTACTGCCACTCAAGCCTATGTTGACAGTATCAATCATTACTGGCTTACCGAATATAAGATTGACGGATATCGTTTTGACTACACCAAAGGGTTTACCAATGGCAGCGGAAGCAGTTCGTATGATGCCAATCGTATTGCCATCGTTAAACGGATGTCGGATGCAATCTGGGATGTTAATCCGGATGCTTACGTAATTCTTGAGCATTGGTGCGACAACAGTGAGGAAAAAATCCTGGCAGAATATGGTTGTATGCTTTGGGGAAATCTTAACGGCTCTTATAACGAAGGAACAATGGGCTGGAACGAAAACGGTAAATCTGATTTTTCGTGGATTTCTTACGAAAAACGGGGCTGGAATGTTCCGCATGTAATGGGTTACATGGAAAGCCATGACGAAGAAAGACTTATGGCAAAAAACATATTGTATGGAAAAACCTATTCAAATTATAATATTAAAGATACACTGATTGGGCTGGAAAGACAAGCCCTGGCGGCAACATTTTTTTATACCATTCCAGGCCCAAAAATGATCTGGCAGTTTGGCGAACGTGGTTTCGATTATTCCATAAACTGGCCTTCGGGAACCGAAAATGACCGGTTAACCGCAAAACCACCGAGATGGGATTATATGAATAATTATCATCGCCAATATTTGTACCATGTAAATGCCGCACTCATTGACCTTAAAAAGAATTACGATGTTTTCAGAACAGGTGATTTTACACTTGACCTTTACAATGCGTCTAAAACCATCATCTTAAAACATTCGAGTATGGATGTTGTTGTGATGGGAAATTTTAACGTAGTTATTGATATTTCGGCGCCAGCATGGCCTTCGACAGGAACCTGGTACGAGTTTTTTACACAAACCGAATTATCGGTTACAAGCCTTACTCAAAAAGTTAACCTCCAGCCGGGCGAATACAGGCTCTATTCATCTGTAAAAATCGAAAAACCTGATTATCTCAACACAGGCATCCAAACACCCGAAAATACAGATAATGAAGATTTTGCCTTTATTTATCCAAATCCATCTGTTGGAAATTTTATGATTGATTTTAACCTCATCAACCAGGAAAATATCACCATTCAGATTTTTGACATTATTGGAAATAAACTGATAGATTTTGGGCCAGTAAAACTTCAACCGGGAATCCAAAGTATTTCATCAGAGCAACTGAATCCCAATTATTTAAAGATTTCACCAGGATTGTACATGGTTAAGGTTAAAACTGATCATCAGCAACAAAACACAAAAATTATTGTTAACTAATAAAATCCAAATCAGATGAAAACAAAGTCAAACTCCATTTATTTTTACATCGTTTTTGCGCTTTTTCTGGTATCATGCAGCAGCAGTTCCTTCGATTATCTTGGCAAAACATACCCACCAACCACTAATCCGGAGCTATTTTTCCGCGATCAGGATGTTCCAAAAGATTACGAAGTGATGGGGAAAATTATGGCTGAGGTGCCTTACAGTAAAAAGTTAAAATATGTTCAGGCTAAGATCCAAAAAGTTGCATCCGAAAATGGTGCCGATGCATTTATCCTTTCTGATGTGAACATTCGTTCAAACGGGACAGTAAGCGGCAGTGGCGGTGCTTCCACAGGAGGGAAAGTAAGGATTGGTGGTGGCGTTAGCAAAACAAAATCCAACGAATTAAAGCATGTTGAAGCTACGTTACTTAAGTATAAAAATTAGACCAGAAATTGCTTAAAGATTCTGACTCAATAATTTTTTATAATTATTCAGATGACCCGTTTTGCCAGTAAAAACGGGTCATCTCCTTTTTCGAGCGTAGTTAAATCTACTTTTACAAATTCGTTTGACAAAATGCCATCTGCCAGAAACTTTACCGGCAAATAATTTTCGCCGTAACCCTGGGCGATTCCGTCAATAATCTTCTCGACAAGCACAGTTTGTTCTTTCCCAATCATCGAACTGCGATACTTACGTTTTTCTACTTCGGCCATCACACGGATAATTTCACTTCGGCGGGTTTTTATTTTTTCGCTTATCTGCTCTGGTATCCGCTCAGCGCGTGTTCCATTCCGAACCGAGTATTTAAAAGTATGAATGTGCCCAAACCCGATTTTCCTCGAAAAATCAACCGTTTGCTGGAAATCTTCATCCGTTTCACTCGGAAATCCGACAATAATATCGGTGGTAAAATTAAAATCAGGAAAACGGCTTCTGACTTTGTCCACAAT
>CAIYZW010000103.1 GCA_903930725.1 uncultured Bacteroidota bacterium | reverse complement strand
CAGCAGGAGATTGACCTGCGTTACGCCGACGCACTGACCACAGCCGACAACATCATGACCTTCCGGTTGGTGATGAAGGAGGTGGCGCTCGATCAGGGTGCCTACGCGTCATTCATGCCCAAACCCTTCGCCGATCATGCAGAAATGCAATCAATTACTGCTGCAGCAGGTTTTCTTGGCGGAAAATACCTGATTGACTGCATATTGTATGTAACGGTAGAACCGTGCGTTATGTGTGCCGGAGCTTTGGGTTGGTCACAAATTAATAAAATTGTATATGGTGCTTCGGACGAGAAAAGAGGTTTTCAGCGATATGCTCCCAATGCTTTGCACCCAAAAACTGAAGTTGTTTCTGGCGTTTTAGAAGCAGAATGTAGCCAATTAATGAAAGAGTTTTTCAAGAAAAAGAGATAATATTTTAAAAATCTGGAACTTCGTTGGAAAGTTTTCTTTCAGTTAATCGAGGTGGCTAATACTTCAAATTAATAACCACAACTTCTGATTCCGTCCCAATCCTATATTGTGGTCCCCAAATACCAAGTCCAGAAGATACATAATAGTGCGTAGCCCCTTTTTTCAAATATCCATAACCCATTTCGTACATCTTTTTTACAAATAAATTTCCTGGGAAAAACTGGCCATTGTGCGTATGACCAGAAATTTGAAAATCAACTCCACTTTGCTCGGCTTCCTCTAGATTGAATGGTTGGTGATCCATTAAAATAATGGGTAAACTTTTATCAAGTCCTTTGACAACTTCTGAAAGGTTTTTGCGGTTTTTGTTGCTTTTATCCTCACGTCCAACCACATAGAATCTGCTATTTACCATATTCACTTGATCGCGGAGTACTACAATTCCGGCTTTTTTCAAATAATCAGCGGTTGCATTTTGGATTTCAGCATAATGTTCATGATTACCATTAATTGCAAAGACCCCCATTGGCGCTTTAATTGCCCTTAAATCTTCCACCATATTTTGACGAATCACTGGCTCCATCCATCTATCAGAAATGTCACCTGCCAGCAACACAATATCAGGATGTTGGTCGTTAATAAGCTTTACAAAGCCCTGCAGCATCTTTTTGTCAATAGATACGCCGAGGTGCAAATCACTTACAGCTACAATTTTAAGCGTTTTATTTTGCTTGGGTTTGTCGGTACTCAAATCTAAAGTAACTATTTTGGGATGATTGAATTTGTAATTGCCAATAATCATGGCAACAGATGTTAATGCCATAGTAATCAACATTATCCAAAGTCGGAAGCTTGCAACACTTATTGGGAAAAAGTGAATAAAATGATTTATTATTCGAATGAAATCAACAACTAAAAATGAGAAAAGTAGATATATGAATATGATTATATACGAAAATCCAATAAAACTGAATGTTTTGGCAATATTTGGCGATATCTCATTTCCTAAAATCATGGTTATCATCATGACGACAAAAAGTGCTATCATTGCAATAAGGTAGGTAGACCGAATGGCATAAATAGTAGGCAAAACCTGATAGCCACGTAATATTACGTAGCTGTTTATGGAGAATAAAAGGCTTAATGCAATGATAATAAAAGTAATCTTCATACCTGTAAGAAATTTTTCTGATTGTGAATTTAAACGCTTTACTGAACAAATTGTTTTTGAAAATTGCTAAATTGAGTCATAATGTTTGATGTTTGTTAAAGTAAAGGTACAAAAAAAGGGAGTCAAACCCCCTTCCTTTTTAGTTTTTTATTAACCAATAACCAAAATATTAAATCATAATGAATTTGTCTTTTCCAGTACTACAGAAATCACAAGTTTCCGTTAAACTTGCTTTGTCATAAGTATTTCCACATGTTGGACATACTGCATATTCAAAAGCCAATGTGTTTTCAGTATTTGATTTTACTGCTGCAAGGGCTTTTAAATAAAACTCATGATGTTTTTTCTCGGTGTCAACAGCCCAAGTAAATGATTTTTCTGCTTTATCTACTTTTTCAGTTTTTGCGTCAGCTAAAAATTGTGGATACATTGTAGCCACTTCATAACCCTCACCATCAATGGCAGCTTGTAGATTTTCAGCGGTAGTTTTCACTTCAAACTCAGGTTTAAATTCGGTCATTTTTTCTCCTAAGCCTTCTAGCACTTTTAGGTGATTGGCTGCATGAATCCCTTCAGATTTGGAAGCAGCATCAAATAATTTGGCAACAGTATCCAAACCTTCAGCTCTAGCTTTTTCCGCAAAAGCTGCATACTTGGCACTTGCCGTTGTTTCACCAATGATTCCAGCTTTTAAATTTTCAATTGTCTTTACTGGTTTTTGTTGACTACAGCCTGCTAAAATTAACAAACTAATACTTGCGAATAAAAAAAATTTCTTCATTGTTTTAAAAGTTTTAATTGTTAGTAAAAAAAAATTCTAGTAGAAATATTTTTATGAGTTGATAATGAAATGTTTCCGGTGCTAATTATCACAATATTAATTAGTTCTCAATGTACAATATTATTGATTAAAGTGGCATCATATATCCATAAACAAGATTACCACCCAAAAAACCTGTTACGCTTACTGCCAAAGCGGCAAAACCATAAATTGAAAAAGCAACAAATTTTAATTTCGGATTTTCATTCTTAAAAAACAAAAGAAACGATCTAAACGCGAAAGTCGCTATTAGTAAAGCAACAGTAATAGTTGCCATTAGTTCATGTGTTTCACGCATTTCACCAGCCGCACCAGTCATTCCGGATGTGAATAAATCGCCAGTAAGCCAAGCTAAACAGGCAGAAATTGTACCAAGAGCCAAAAGATAAAATCCCATTTTGGTCAAACAAATTTCTTTTTTAAAGAGTAGGAATACAAATTCGGCAAGAAATCCAACAGCCACTAAAGCTATAGGAAAATGAACCAACATAGGATGCAAATGTGATGTAGGGAACATATTTTTTTTGTTTTTAAAATTCAGAAAACAAATGGATTCAATCAAAAAAACAGTATAATAGTTATAACGTTTATTGCACTGTCT
>CAIYZW010000102.1 GCA_903930725.1 uncultured Bacteroidota bacterium | reverse complement strand
GGCTAATATCAATGCCAATTTCTTTCATCGCAGCCACAGCTTTTTGGTTTAATTTTCCGGAAGCCTCCGTACCAGCGGAACACACGGTAAGGTTTTTATCGAATGATTGTAAAAAACCGTGTGCCATCTGGCTTCGGCAACTGTTGCCGGTACAAAGGATTAATATTTTCATCACAAAAAAAATTGAAATACGGGTTATTTCTGAATTCGGAAATCCAATGTTTGAAAAATGATGGTTTAATAAATTTAGGTTCCTGCGTCTATTTGCCGCAACCTTGCTTTGGGCCACAACTTGAACCCGGTCCACAACCGGAGCTGACTTTCTTTGCGCTTGCCACCAGGGTAGCGGAATTTACGCTGCCATCGAATTTGCCTGTAACCTGTCCTTTTGAATTGATAACAAAGGTTTGTGGACTTGTTAAAGACCGGTCTATTTTCAGTTCAACTAAGAATTTTGCCTCTTTAGGGTCGTCGAGGTCAATTTCGATAACTTTTGCATTTTGCTGCATTTCGACACAAGCCTGTGCGCAAGTACCCAGGATATCACTTTTTTCGGTCATCGTTTTGCTGGTTGCAACAATGAAAACGGATTTTTTATCACCCAGCGCTTGCAAAACTTCTGCTTTTTTTGGCGAAGGAATTAAATTGACAAGCTTTTCCGGCGTGGCTTGAGCGAGCACAAAGCCTCCGGTAACACTGCCGTTTTGTGACAAAACCAAAATGACCGGCAAGGGTGCACCAGCAACGCCGAATTGTTTTACCAGCTCTGCATCAGCAGGCTCGGAACGGTTCATCTGAATAACCGTTGAATTTGAATAGCTCTTATTCGACTGTTTGGCAATTTCCAGAGCTTTGTCTGTGTCGGCCACTCCCGGATCAGAAACTACCAGAAAGACAGCTTTTCCTGCATCTGTAGCGGCGTCAATTTTTTGTTGCGTCTGGCTAAAACTGTCAAACGAAATTAGCGTCATCATGATGACTGCTAATAAAAAAAAGGAATTTTTTTTCATAATTCTGAATATTTTAAATGATCATTTTATTTAGTTAATTACTGTCTCTAAATTCATCTTTATTTCTTTGGAAAAAATGTTATCTATCATGCCGTTTTGAAGGTGTATTCGGGTATTGCCAAATTCTGCAGCCGCCGGACTATGCGTCACCATAAGCATGGTTACTTTTTTCTCGCGGTTGATTTTTTTAAGCAGATTCAGAATATCTGCCGAAAGCGACGGGTCGAGGTTTCCGGTGGGTTCATCGGCCAGAATAAGCGAAGGATTATTAACCAGTGCCCGCGCAATGGCAACCCGTTGTTGCTGCCCGGCCGAAAGTTCTTTGGGTAAATGATTTTTGCGGTTATCAAGCCCAACAAGCTGGAGCAAATCCAATGCAGCGTTGTATTTCTGTACTTTTGGCAAGGTGAAAATTGCCAGCGGAAGCATCACATTTTCGATGGCCGTGAGGTACGGAATCAGTGCAAAACTTTGCATCACAAAGCCCACATTATTCTTCCTGAAAGCCGAT
>CAIYZW010000101.1 GCA_903930725.1 uncultured Bacteroidota bacterium | reverse complement strand
TTTGTAAGGATTAATTTTGGATGGACATATTTTTCTTAGCTTTGTCTTGTTACTCAATAAACACTAAAACATTAAATTATGTTTATGGACAATTTATTCAGAAAAGACGCCTTGAGCTACCATGCCGAAGGTCGTCCCGGGAAACTTGAAGTTATCCCGACAAAACCGTATTCAACCAACCGCGACCTGTCGCTCGCCTACTCGCCCGGAGTTGCCGATCCTTGTCTTAAAATCAAAGACAATCCTGATGATGTTTACAAGTACACGGCCAAGGGAAACCTGGTTGCCGTAATTTCGAATGGAACAGCAGTGCTCGGGCTGGGAGATATCGGAGCTTTAGCAGGAAAGCCTGTGATGGAAGGAAAAGGACTGCTATTTAAGATTTTTGCAGACATTGATGTTTTTGATATCGAAGTGGACCAAAAAGATCCACAAAAGTTTATTGATACCGTCGTAGCAATTGGCGGTACTTTTGGAGGTATCAACCTCGAAGATATCAAAGCTCCCGAATGTTTCGAGATCGAACAAAAAATCCAGGCAGCGCTTGATATCCCGGTAATGCACGATGATCAGCATGGTACAGCAATCATTACTTCGGCAGGATTGTTAAATGCGCTGAAAATTCTTGGTAAAAAAATTGAAGACCTCAAAATTGTTGTGAATGGGGCAGGCGCTGCATCAATTTCGTGTACACGGCTTTATGTAAAACTGGGTGCAAAACCCGAAAACATTGTCATGCTCGACAGCAAGGGTGTTGTTCGCAGCGATCGTCCAAACCTCACCCCTACCAAATTAATGTTTGCAACAAAACGTGATCTTCATACCCTGGATGAAGCTATTGATGGTGCTGATATGTTTCTTGGTCTTTCGGTGGCCGGTGTGCTGAAAAAGGAAATGTTACTCAAAATGGCTAAAAATCCTATCGTTTTTGCATTAGCAAACCCTGTTCCCGAAATTGGTTATAAAGAAGCCATCGAAACCAGGGACGACCTTATTATGGCTACCGGGCGTTCCGATTTTCCCAATCAGATCAACAATGTTCTGGGATTCCCGTTCATTTTCAGAGGTGCTTTGGATGTGCGGGCAAGGTTGATAAATGATGAAATGAAATTAGCTGCTGCCATGGCATTGGCCGAATTGGCCACCGAACCGGTTCCTGATGTTGTAAATGTTGCTTATCATGCTTCAAACTTCTCGTTTGGAAGAGAATATATTATTCCTAAACCTTTCGACCCGCGATTGATTACCCGCGTGGCTCCTGCAGTTGCAAAAGCAGCCATGGATTCAGGTGTGGCCCGCAAACCCATCACCGACTGGGATGCCTATCGCGAACTTTTGGTTAAAAAGCTTGGAATAAGCAATCCGCTGGTGCGACAGATCAGGACACGCGCCCTGAAGGATCCGAAAAGAGTAGTTTTTGCAGATGCCGAAAACTACAAAATGCTCAAAGCAGCCGAGTTTGTTTGTAATCAAAAAATTGCGCAACCCGTTTTACTGGGCAATGAAAATACCATCCGAAATCTTATCAAAGAACACGATCTCGAAATTCCACACATCGAAATCATCAATCCAAGATCTGAACAAGAAGACCAACGCCGTTTGGGGTTTGCAAAAATTTTGTTCGAAAAACGTCGTCGGAAGGGCATCACCATGCAAAATGCCGTCGAACGGATGCTTCACCGTCAGTATTTCAGCACTATGTTGGTAGAAACGGGTTATGCTGATGCAATTGTGTCGGGGCTTACCAACAATTATCCCGAAGCGCTCCGGCCGGCTATCGAAGTCATCGGTATCCGTAAAAATGCAAGCCTGGTTTCGGGGATGTACATCATCAATACCAAACAAGGGCCTGTATTTTTTGCTGATTGTACAGTAAACAAGAATCCAACCACTGAGCAATTGGTTGAAATAACACTGCAGACTGCCTACGCCGTTAAACAATTTAACCTCGAACCACGGGTTGCTTTGGTTACCTATTCCAATTTCGGATCAAACCGTGGACGTATTCCGGATCTGGCCCGCGATGCCGTAGCTATCCTGCATCGCGATTATCCCGATCTGATTGTGGACGGAGAAATTCAGGCCAATGTTGCATTGAATCCTGAATTGATCGAAGAGAATTTCTCTTTCTCAAAACTAAGAGGAGGACCAGCCAATGTACTCATTTTCCCGTATCTTACTGCAGGAAATATTGCCTACAAGTTGATGCAGGAAATGGGTAAATTTGATGTTATTGGTCCGATTATCAATGGAATGAGCAAATCAGTTCACATTTTGCAGATGGGAAGTTCGGTTACCGAAATTATAAATATGGTGATGGTTGCCGTTATTGATGCCCAATGCGTGCAGCGTGCCGGCTGTGAAGAAGATAGGGAAGCATTTTTTACGCGTCATTCAGAAAAATAATTTTTAAGGAAATTTTCATACATGAAAATCCCTGGTTTGTCCTACTAACCGGGGATTTTTATTTGAACGAAAATTAAAGAAGGTTTACCAGTTCAGGCACAATTATTCTGATAAGATAAAAATTCCAAAAATGCTTTATATGGTAGATTTCTTAAAACAAAATCCCGAAAGCCTTGTTACTTTTAATAAAATTCGATTATGAAACTTTATCCGATTCATGCCGGTAATTTTAAGCTCGATGGAGGCGCCATGTTTGGTGTCGTTCCAAAATCGTTGTGGCAAAAACAATATCCTGCCGACGATAATAACCTCTGCAACTGGGCTTTGCGCTGTCTCCTTGTGGTTGATGGCGACCGGAAAATACTAATTGACGCGGGCATTGGCGATAAACAGGATGCAAGATATTTGGGGCATTTTCATCTTAACGGCCCACACTCGTTGCAAAAATCACTGCATGAAGCAGGTTTTGGCTTTGAGGACATCACCGATGTTTTACTCACCCATCTTCATTTTGATCACTGTGGAGGTGCCGTTAAGTGGAATGATGAAAAAACAGGCTACGAACCAGCTTTTCCGGCAGCTACGTATTGGGTTAGCCATGCTCAGTTTGATTGGGCCATAAATCCCAACGAACGCGAAAAGCCATCTTATCCCACCGAAAACATCATGCCGTTGCACGAAAGTGGGAAGCTTAAATTTATCGAAAAGGAAGGCGAATTATTCCCAAACATCTGCATCAGGATTTTTGATGGCCATACCCGTGGGCAGATTATTCCGCACATCAATTTTCATGGCAAAACCATCGTTTTTATGGGCGACCTCTTGCCCTCGGCAGCCCATGTTCCGCTGCCTTACATCATGGCCTACGATGTTGACCCCATGAAAACACTCGAAGATAAAAAGAGCTTTCTTAATGATGCCGCCGAAAATGATTACATCCTCTTTTTTGAACACGACGCATACCACGAATGTGCATCGGTGGTGGCAACCGACAAAGGAATCCGCATCAAAGAGACTTTTGATTTGAAAGCCATTTTTTAAAGCTCTTTTTGGTTATTGGCCTCTAAAATTAGTAGTGATTTAAAAATCCAAATACACTTTTTCCTACCTCTATTCTTAACATTTCGCAAAAAGTCATACGACTATTTGTTGTTTGACTACAAAAAGTCAAACGACTTTTTGTGGTGGAGCACATTTTTTCGAAGGACTTTAGGTGATTAAAGTGATAGATTTATCGAAAACACAGTTAATTATAATGTTCCTGTTTTTCGGTTTTAGCGCTTCTAATT
>CAIYZW010000100.1 GCA_903930725.1 uncultured Bacteroidota bacterium | reverse complement strand
CTTAAGCGTCACTGAGTAGCTTCCCAACGCATTAAATTTCACGTCCATATTCCTCATTGATGTTGTTGTTGCATTCATCAATGTGTATGTAGAAGGTGTAATTGTCCATAACCAAGAAGTTGGTGAGCCCGTTGACAGATTAGTGAAACTCACTGTTCCTCCCGAACATATCGTTGTTGGGCTACCCGAAAACTGCGCTGTAAGTGGTGGTGGCCCAATTTGAAAAGTACCTACCCGATTTTTCCTGGTTCCACTGGCAAAATACTCCCCAATCGTCCAAAAAGTTACATCATCAACTGGGTCAACCGTCATTTGCGAATAATCACCATATCTGGATGACGGATCCGACTGAACACCATTAATAATAACTTCTTCGGCTATGGTCATCGTGCCAGCCGGGTCCGATGCCTGCCGTCCGGTAAAACGCAACGAAGGATATTGGGTAGAACTAACAGTAGTGTAGGCCAACCCGATATTTCCATTTGCATCCATGCACATATTCCCGCTAAAAGCACTGTGCCCGTTTGGCTGCGAATAGGTTCCTTCCTGAAATACTGACCACGCACCCCCATCAACGGTTTGCCGTAATTCGTACCAGCGTATTCCCGCCTTGTTATCGGCACCGTTTAAATCCACAACAAAATTAAATATTGCCGAATTGTATCCCGAAAACCGCCTGTATTGAGCCATGTACATAATTGTTGCCTGTAATGCGTCAATATCGCTGCCCGAAGGTTGAGGCAGGTTTGAGAAGGAGCCGCCATCAAAAAGGCCGTCAAAAGGCGCGGTTGCAATTATCTGTGGCGCCGAAATGGTCGAACTGGCCGGTGTTGTCCAGTTTACGTTTATCGTCCAAAGTTTTAAATGATCGCTCGAAACCCCCGACCAGGCATCATCCTGCATATACACGATTGATGCATTTCCGGCTGGAGGAGGAGTTATTCCGTTGGCATTAAAACCCAAAGGGCTGTAAAACCCGCTGGTTACAATGTTTGTCAGCGGAAATCCAACCATTTGAGCACTGGTATTGCCGGCAATCATCTTAGTCCGTTCAACCACAAAAACCACCTGGCTTGTATTTGCCGAACTCTGATCTTTATTTGCTGTGATATAATAGCCGTCGGACCAAACCGAGAACTTTGGATAATCAGGAAAAGTGTTGGTTGGGAAACGATAGACGTACCAACCACTGTTTACAGGGTCGGCACCTTTCGAAACAGCGATATCAAAACCATTCGAATAAAATTCGGTAATGATAAATCTGTCGGCGTAACGGTCGTACATCACAATCGGATCGCCCAGTGTGCCTGGTAAAACTGTTCCCAGCGATGCTGCAGCAATAAGCGGATTACCCGATTTATCCCAGATCCGGAATGATGAATTCCATGAATTTACAAAATGGTTGGGGCCAACTGCGCCTGTAGGATCGGTAGGCGTGGAACCCGAACTGGCTGCATCAAACGAAAGCAACGGCGCCCTGCCCTGACTTTTAGGTGCCTGGGTTTGTTTTTCCCATAAAGGATCATCGCCTTTTGGCAGCCCTTTCCCCGGAACAGCAGTGTTGGAACCCCATTTTTTAGGATTAAATTCCTTTACATGATTTTCGGAAGGAATAAATGTTCCATTGGCAAGCTGTGAAGCAATGGAAGGAACCTCAATCATCGGTTCGGATTGACCGATAAGTGTTGGGTGTGATGGATCAGAAGAAGTTACGCTCTGGTCGGTTTGCGAAAAACCAATCAGTGAAAACATCGAAAACAAAACCATCACGAAAACAAGATATGTCTTTTTCATCAAAGTTAATTTTAATATTCAGGAAGCAAGTTCCAGTTAGTTTTTAGTACAATTTTATCAAAATTTTGCCTTTGCAAAGATAGAACAGAAAAGCAGTTGACCGGCCTTGATCTTCTGTTTTCAACAAAACAAACAGCGGCTGGTTTTCATGTCTCAGTTTTTTTGCAGTGTTTTGAAGATTCTTCCTCAATGGAATTCTTTTTTATAAATTCCTGATCAACTTTCCGTAATACAAATTTGCTGGCATTTTAGGATTTTGAGATCGGGTTTACTGACTTAAATTGTCCAATTCTGTTTTCTCTTTTCCAAAATATTCCTCATTTCATCCGCTGGATTTTACATTTCATCCATCATTTTATCCAATTTATCCGATTTGATACCTGAAATTGGTTGTGTTGAAACATTTTTGCAGCATCAAAAAACAAATTAATAATACATTTACAAATATGAAACGGATTCAATTTACAATTTTAATGATGATGCTCTCGGTTATAACCTGGGCACAACCAACACAAACCATCCGCGGACGGGTGACAGATAAAATTACAAAAACTGCTTTACCCGGTGCAACCGTGGTTTTGTTAAACTCCGACCCTTTAATTGGGACAGCAACAAATATTGATGGCGATTTTAGATTAGAAAAAGTGGCTGTTGGCCGCCAAAGCATCAGCATCAGCTACATTGGCTACAAAAGCGCAACCTATCAAAACCTCATCGTGAATTCGGCAAAAGAGGTGGTTATCGAGGCCGAACTCGAAGAAAACGTAATCGAAGGCGCTGAAGTTGAAATAAAGGCGTATTCGCTGAAAGATGAAACCATTAACCGCATGGTGGCCGTGAGTGCCCGCTCGTTTTCGGTGGAAGAAACCGAGAAGTTTGCAGGCAGCCGAGGCGATGTGGCGCGTATGGCCATGAATTTTGCAGGCGTTTCGGCAGCCAACGACCAGCGCAACGACATCATCATCCGCGGCAATTCGCCCAGTGGTTTACTTTGGAGGCTCGAAGATGTTGACATTCCAAACCCCAACCACTTTGCCGAAAACGGCACAACCGGCGGCCCAGTGAGTATGCTCAACAACAACCTGCTGTCGAACAGCGATTTTTTTACAGGCGCTTTTCCAGCCGAATATGGCAATGCACAGAGCGGAGTTTTCGACCTCAGGATGCGCAACGGTAACAACGAAAAGCACGAATTCCTTGGCCAGGTTGGTTTTAATGGATTCGAGCTTGGCGCTGAAGGACCCATAAACAGAAATAAAAAATCATCTTACCTTGCCAATTTCAGATATTCGACCCTCGAATTGATGGATAAATTTATGGATTTGGGAACCACCGG
>CAIYZW010000099.1 GCA_903930725.1 uncultured Bacteroidota bacterium | reverse complement strand
CTTCAACAAAAGCCTTCACCGAGGCGAAAAACAAATCATCGCCCATGTAATTTCGTAATGTGTGGGTTACAATGCCTCCTTTTTGGTAAACCGTTGTGCCATAAGTATATTCGGTCGGGATTCCGTAAAGGGGCAAATAGCCGCCGTCTTCGATATGAGAAGTGTGCAAAACAGCTTTGTGTTTGGTGCGCATGTTCACGCGATAGGCATCGGCACCATAAACAAACTCACGGTAAAGCGATTCGCAAAAAACTGCCCAGCCTTCGTTAAGCCACATATCACCGGCAGTAGCACAGGTAATTAAATCGCCAAAATACTGGTGCGAAAGTTCATGTGCAAAAAGCCATTCATTACTTAAATTACCTGTAATTGAAGAGTTTGGATAGGCAATGTTAGTGGTATGTTCCATTGCACCGAGCGATGTTCCAACGTAACCTACACGCTCCCAGGCGTAAGGCCCAAAATAATATTCGTAAGCCTGAAGCACCGGAACTAAAGTCTGAAACGAACCTTCAATTTTGGAACTATCAACCGGTCTAACAAAAATTTCGATGGGAATATCAGCACCCGTCATCGACGTGAAAGTGGATGAAACCTGCGCATAATCGCCGATAGCAACCGAAGCAAGGTATGTCGGAATATCGTTTTGCAGCTTCCAGTGAAAAGTGTGAGTGCCGTTGCCGTTGTCAACCACCGAAACGCGGGTTCCACCACAAACGGCTTCTTTCGGGTCGGCAAGGGTTACAAAAACATCATAAAATGCCCTGTCCTGAAAATCGTCAATGCACGGAAACCAGGCCTTTCCAAGGTTATGTGGATCAGAAACAAAGCCAACGCCCAAATTAAAAGCATAAGTACCGCTAAAATGAAATCCGCCCCATCCTTCGTGAAATGGCAAACCGTGATAGGAAACCTTAACTTCGACCTGTTCGCCTGCATTTATGGCCGAAGACAAATGAATAAAAAGCCAGGGACTATTGTGAACAAAGCCAGGAACTGGGACATTATCCACAAAAACCTCATCAACAGTTAGATTTAGCAGCTCAAGTGTAATATGGTCGAGATTATCAATTTTTGATTTTAATTGTACGATTGTAGTGGCATCAATGGTTTTGGCTGTTGTATTTATTTCATTAAGATGAATTTCATAAGAAAGCGCATCCAGGGTATCGCTTAATAAAGAACGGCTGAAAGAATGCAAATTCCCGCATTTATGATGTTTGTTCTGCGAAAATGCAGTAAACGAAATTAAAAGCAGGATGGCAAGAATGAGTTGAAATAAATGTTTCATGACTTATGTCTATAGAGTGTTAATACTAACTTAATGAATCGCGAAATTACAAGAAGTTTTCATGTCCACAATCGTACAAGCCATGTATTTATCTGGACACAAAAACTATGTATCATTTTCGGGGCAATAATTAGCTGTTGATTTACATATCTTTACAATAGTGGCATATTTTTAGATGAATTGGTGCACCAAATAAAAAAATTACTTTTGCAAAACATCATTCTCAGGTAGAAGCTTTCAAAATACAACATAATATGAAAAAAGAAGGAAATATCAGAAAACTAATGACAGCATTGGTTTTTACAGTATTCATGGTCCTTAGCCTCGTGTCGAGTGGCCAGGGCAGGATTTGGACCCTGGAAGATTGCGTAAACTATGCCATCGAAAACAACATCCAGATTAAACAAACCGAACTTGGTATCGAAAATTCAAAGATAAATATGCTGCAAGGTAAGTTGGGATTGCTTCCCAGCCTTAATGGCAGTTCTTCGTACAGTTATGCCTGGGGTAGGGTTCTCGACCGTAGTACCTACGATTACATCAATCGCGAAACAAAGCAGGCCTCTTTTGGTTTAGATGCCAACTTGCTCCTTTGGGGAGGTTTGCAAAACCAGAATACCATCAAAAAGAATAAAATTGATTTTCTTTCGAGCCAGTTTACTGCCGATAAAATGAAAGACGATATTTCGCTCATGCTTACGCAAGCTTACCTTTCGGTGCTTTTTAACAAAGAATTGCTAAGCGTTGCCCGTAAACAGGTGCAAATTACACAGGAGCAGGTTGACCGAACCAACAAGCTGGTCGAAGCAGGTACATTAGCCCGTGGCAGTTTGCTCGAAATTCAGGCGCAAGTTGCCAAAGAAGATATTACTGTTATCAATTACGAAAATTCGCTTAATCTTGCTTATTTGGATTTGTTGCAAATCCTGGATCTTCCGGCAGGTTCTGATTTTGACATTGATGTTCCGGAATTGGATATTGATCTGGTTTTAAGTTTACTTCCGGTAAATGATGTTTATGAATACGCTGCTTTAAACCAACCGATTATTAAAAGTAGCGAACTAAATGTTGAAAGTGCCTACAAATCGGTTGCCATTGCCAAAGGCGCACTCAGTCCGACACTTAGCATGGCTGGAGGTTGGAGCACCAATTTTTCGAACCAGTTTTATAATACCGATCCAATCACCGGACTCCCAACAAGTCAGATTCCTTTTGGCGATCAGTTTAAAGATAACCAAAGCCGCTATTTTGGTTTCCAGTTAAATATTCCGATTTTCAACGGTTATCAGGTTGCTTCAAATATCAGCAGGGCAAAAGTTGCCGCAGCCAACGAAGATTACAATTTCCAGCTTGCCAAAAACACGTTACGCAAAGATATTGAGCAGGCATACAACGATGCCCAGGCTGGTTACAAAAGCTATATAGCCACCGAAAAATCGCTCAAATCGTTCGAAGAATCCTATCGTTACACCGAACAAAAATTTAATGTTGGTTTATCAAATTCGGTTGATTACAACTTATCAAAAAGCCAGTTAACAGCAGCACAATCAGAGTTATTAAGGGCTAAATTTGATTATATTTTCAAGACGAAAATTCTTGACTTTTATATGGGCAAGCCACTGACTTTGCAAAAGTAAAATTCCAAAACCAGTCTAAGCGCCGATCATATCAACTTCCAAAAGTGAAGTATTTAGTATTTTTTTACGCGCCAAAATCAGAAATCATACTAATTTTTCAGCCTTTCTGATGGATTTCTTTATACTTTTGAACCTGAATTTTTTACAATCGGTATTCAAATTATTTTACCGGTAAAATTTTACCTAAAATGAAGAAAAAACAAATTATCTGGATCGCCGCAATAGCAGGTGTAATCCTTATTGTACTTGTAATCCTTAAAGTTAAAGGCGTAATCGGAGCTGAGGAAAAAACCAAAGTCACCACCGAATTGGCCACAAAACGGACATTAATCGAAACCGTTTCGGCTAATGGAAAAATCCAACCCGAAAGAGAAGTAAAAATTACGCCCTACATTTCGGGAGAAGTAGTCGAATTAAAGGTCAAAGAAGGTGAGGAAGTTACCGAGGGTACCTTGCTGGCCAAAATTGACCCCGAAATTTACCGTTCAAATTACGAACGAACCGAAGCGGGCCTTCAATCGCAAAAGGCGAGTCTGGCAAACTCGAGAGCACGTCTGGCACAGGCACAGGCGCAATTTACCAATGCCGAACTTTCATACAAGCGGAACGACCAACTCTGGAAGCAAAAAGTAATTTCTGATGCCGATTTTGATGGCGCCAAATCGCAATACGATGTTGCCAGAGCCGAAGTAAAAGCTGCCGAAGAAACCATCAAAGCCGCCGAATTTCAGGTGGCCAGTGCTGAAGCTTCCTTGCGTGAAGCCAAAGAAAATCTAACCAAAACTGCTATTTATTCGCCGGCAAATGGCACAGTTTCAAAGCTCATCGTCGAGAAAGGCGAACGGGTAGCAGGTGCTTCCCAGTTTTCGGCAGGAACAGAACTGATGCGTATTTCAAATCTTAACTCCATGGAAGCTGTAATTCAGGTAAACGAAAACGACATCGTTAGAGTTAGCCTTGGCGACACCAGCCTTATCGAAGTTGACGCCTACCTCAATCGTAAATTCAAAGGCCTCGTTACCGAAATTGCTACTTCGGCTGATGTAGCGGGCGTTAGCGCCGATCAGGTTACAAATTTCCAGGTAAAAATCCGCTTACTTCGCGAATCTTACCAGGATTTAATTCCTGCCGACAATCCTGCCTATTCACCTTTCAGGCCTGGAATGTCAACTACTGTTGATATTCAGACCGAAACGGAAAGTAACGTTTTAACCGTTCCAATCCAGGCAGTTACAACCCGCAGCGACAGCACCGGAAAAACGATCGGAAAAAAGATTGATAAAGATCAGTTTGCCGAAAATAAAGATGAAAACAAAAAAGTTGATACCGAAATTATCGAGTACATTTTCCTTTACGACAATGGAACAACCAAAATGGTTCCGGTAAAATCAGGCATCCAGGATAACACCTACATTCAGATTCTCGAAGGCATCGAAGCTGGGCAGGAAGTTATTGTAGGGCCTTTCCGCGCAGTTTCGCGAACCTTAAAAAATGGCGAAAAAGTTGAGAAGGTTTCAAAAGACAAGCTGTTTAGTGAAGAATAAAAATTTGTAACATTTAATTTTCAGGTGTTCGATATTTAAAATTGAACACCTTTATTTTTTTAGGATGGCCAAAATATTACATATCGAAACTGCAACCCAGATTTGCTCGGTTGCTTTGAGCGAAGGCGAAAACATTGTTTTATCCCGCACCAGCGCAGTTAAAAATGCACACTCCTCCATTTTAACCGTATTTATTGATGAGATTTTCCGTGAAACCGGCCTCAATGTCCATAATCTTGATGCAGTTTCGGTGAGCATGGGGCCTGGTTCTTACACAGGTTTGCGCATCGGTGTATCGGCAGCCAAAGGCTTGTGCTACGCTGCCGACAAACCGCTCATTGCCATAAATACACTCGAAGCAATGGCCTGGGGCATAATAAAAAACACATCCGAAAATGTAGAAAACATTGGTGATTACCTTTTTTGCCCGATGATTGATGCCCGTAGAATGGAGGTTTATTCGGCGATTTTTAATTTAAGAATGGAAAGTATCAGGGAGGTTAGGGCTGAGATTATTGATGAATATTCATTTGCTGATATTCTGAGCAATCAAAAAATGCTGTTTGCCGGCGATGGCGCCGAAAAATGCAAAACATCGCTCCAGGCTTCTTCAAATTCCCTATTTCTGGATGCTTTTGAGCCATCGGCAAGTTATCTTATCGAAATAGCCAATCGTAAATTTAATGAAGGTCAATTTGAAAATGTGGCCTACTTTGAGCCTTTTTATCTGAAGGATTTTATTGCCGGATCACCAAAAGTAAAAGGATTGATTTAGAATTACAGCTTGTAGGTAATCCCTGTAAACCACGAAACCGAATATGGGTGATATTTAAGGCCGCTGTTGCTGTTGATGGGCGATAACGAATATTTAAAAAGCGGGTCAAGGTTGATGGAGAGTTTTGTTGAAATCGAATATTCGATTCCAAGCCCCATCACGCTGTTGTAAATAACCGGTTTAATATTTTGGGTGTAACCGGTTTGAACTTTTTCGCCATCAACATTAAAATACGATCGGTTGTTTACCAGAATTCCCGGGCTTAATCCACCAGACAGATTTACCGATAACCTGCTTTTGAGCATTTTATATTTTAATACAAAAGGCACCTCCAGATAATCGAAATTTTGGACAAAGCTGCCATTCACCAGATAATCGCCGGGAACCGAATCTTTTGTAATATCAACTTCGCGGAGCATTACTTTTTCGAATTTTTGCGGATTTATTGTAACTGTTCCGCTTGAGCTGGCTAATTCGTAAAGCAAAGGGCTGTCGGGGTTATCATAGGCAACCACATCGCTGTTAACCTGGCCAATCCGGGAAATGTACAAGCCAGATGCTAAACTCAAACGATCGTTAAAGCCATAATTCAAACTAATCCCACCGGCATAAGCCACAATTCCATCTTCGGAATTGTTATAATAACTCTCATCAACCTGCTCGTCAGGAGTAGAAAAGCTCTGACCACCCAGTGTACGGAATGAATAAACCGGCGAAAACTGCGCGCCAACGCTCCATTGCTGCGATGGTTGATTGCTTGATTTTTGGATGATATCATCAGCGAAAGCATCATCGTTTCCAACCAGCAACTGGTGAAGCATTTCGGGAGACAATTTTTCGGGTTCGGTAGTTTTGTTTTCCGGCGTGGTTTGATTGTCCTGATTATCAGTTAAACCAGCAACTTCGTCGTTAATGGCAGTAGTTTTTTCGTCGGAAACAATGGGTTTTTCCAAACTTCCGGTATTTTCTGACAATGCATCTTGGTTTGGCAAGGCAGGTTGTTTTTCATTTTCAATAACCTGATTAACCTGGCTTTTTGCAATCTGAGAAGAAACAATTTTAACAACTTCAGTTTCTTGCTTTGCGGCGGATTTCTCTAAAGCCAAATTCGTCGAATTACCGGCAGTTGATTTTTGTTTGACAAGATTTTCGGTTTCCTTTACAGGATTGGCTTGTTGAATGCTTTCAGGAATCTTGGAAATTGTGGTGTTGCTATCAGTGTTTTTAAATTCCGATAAAAAAAAACCAGCCGAAAAAGCCATCAATAATAATATCGAAGCAGCAGCCAGCCTCAGAAAAAGCAAATGTTTCCGGGTTTTGTTCGGTTGCATGCCTGCCTGAAGCCGTTCCCACCCTCCGGCGGGAGCCTTGGCTTTGTAGCCGGATAAATAATCCTTAAAAAGTTGATCTATATGTTTTCTGTCGTCAGCCATTATGCGTTTTGGACGAGATATAAAAATACTGTTTTACTTTTTTCTGAAGTATTGCCCTGGCACGAGCCAGGTTTGATTTTGAAGTTCCTTCAGAAATTTTCATCATTTCTGCGATTTCTTTGTGTGAGTAGCCTTCGAGGGCGTAAAGGTTAAAAACCATTCGGTATTGTGGCGAAAGATCCTGAATGAGGGTAATCAAATCATCAGCCGAAATATTGCTGATAATATTTTCGCGATCAATGTCACCTGCGGTTTCGTAGCCATCGTTATCGAGCACATAGAGCGGACTTTTTTTCCGGAATTTTTCGAGGGCAGTATTCACCATTATCCTCCTGATCCAGCCTTTGAGCGATCCTTCGCCCTTTAAACTGCCGATATTATTAAAAACCTTCAAAAAGCCTTCGTGTAGCGTATCTTCGGCTTCCGACCGGTCGGGGGAATAATACAGGCAAACACCAAACATATCATCGGCAAATAAGTTATACAAAGCCTGTTGGGCCTTGCTGCTTCCGGCGATACATCCTTTTATGATTTCCTGTTGATTCAATGCTAAAATTTTTTAAGCCTGAGTTTTTTTACCCCAAACATGACTATACACAAAGTTAATCAAATCATTCAAAGAACGTTTTGCAGCGTACAATATTAGACGGTGAAACAAAATAAATGGTTGCGTTGGCAACAGTTTTACCTGATTTAAACCCTAAAATCTCAACAGACAAATTTTAAAATTAAAAAATCAGCTGTACTTTCATGAGATAAACGATGTTGTTTTGACAATAAAACATCCTGCCGTCAATTCGGCGATTTTGGTCATTAAATGATTATCCAAGCTCAAAAGTGGTTATTCCAAAAACCTTTTCGATGGCAATTTTTGGAGGTTCCCCAAAATACATCCGGGCACATTCGAAAACGTAGGTTGTATTAAATGCTTTTGTAAGGTCAACGGCTGCCTGGTTTATCATCGGAATATCGAGATAAACCGGTTCGCCGGGGACGGCATTTAAACAGGCTTTATAAAGTTCGGTGGCAATTTCGGCATCATCGGCAAAGAGCGGGCAAATTTTATAACCGACGTTTACTTTTCTTAAAACAGCAAATCCCTTAATCCTATTGTCGCCGAAATACTTAAAAAACTTACCATCCGGAAGGTTTAACCAAAGCTTCATAAACTGTGGCCTGCTGAAACCAAAACATTGCAGATCGTAGGCCATGATTGCTTCGAAATCGTTTGCAGCAATCGCCGAAATGTATTTATCAATCTCAAAAGCGGCCCCAGTTTTTTCGTGACGTTCATCTCTGAAAGCTATTTCGAAACCTCCTTTTTTATAGAAAGGTTGCATGGCAACAACGCCATCCATGCCGATTGAAGCGCCGGGGTTTAGGCGTTTCAGAAGTGCATCGCGCCGCTGGTACCAGAGTTTTCGGCCAATACCCAAGGAGCGGTATCCGGGTTTTACGATAAAGAAACCCATAAAACCAAAAGCTTTGTTGTACGAAACTATTGACCCTCCTGCGATAAGCTCATCATTATCAAAATAGCCATAGAAGCCTTCCGGATCAGTCGTGTAAAATACGTCAGCATCATCAGGGCCAGGATTCCAGCCTTCTTGTGCTGCCCAGTTTACGAGGGTTTTTAAACCATCCAGGTCTAATTTACCGAATTGAAATTCATCTTCAAAATTCATAAACCAATAATTTAAAATTGTTGCCACTATTCCCAAAAAACCGCGATAAGTCAGCGTCTAAAGCTAATTTTATCGTGATATTCGAGGCTCCTAAATTATTAAAATATTCGATGGCTTGATTAGCGCAATACTTTACATGCGGGCATCATTTTCCTGAAAAATAAATTAAAAGAAGATTTTTACCACGATTTGTGTTTTAATTCGGAAATTCGCG
>CAIYZW010000098.1 GCA_903930725.1 uncultured Bacteroidota bacterium | reverse complement strand
TTCCCGGGTACAGCACCTGATATATTTTTCATCCAAACCCTTAATAAATTCCTCTTCAAAATAAAACGAGTTAAGAAAACGCCCGCCATGAATGAGTGTTTTGTCGTTTTTCAAACCGGAGCGCCACATCGAAACAAAAGGTGCAATACCTGTTCCAGTGGCAATCCAAACTGCAGGCTCATCCGATCCATAGAAATTTCCCATAGGACCAGTCGAAAAAAATGAATCTCCGGGTTTCAATCCTGCAAGTTGTGGTGTAAGCTCACCACCAGGTTTAATATTGAAAATGATGCTGATTTCGGCTTCATTATTGCCACTGGCTATGCTGTACATTCGGGGCTTTTCGCCCACTTCAACCGTTAGAGCCACAACCTGCCCTGGAATAAACGAAAAATCCCGACGATATGAAATTACAAAAACACCGGGAGCAATCTCGATTTTGCGGGTAAGTTTTACTTCGTATAATTCTGTGTTTGTTTTCGACATTGTGGCTGCACTTATTAGTCAATCAATTTTATTTCAGGCCATTGGCGATAAAACACTGGCTGTATTTTTTATCCGACCCTTGAATGTGCTTGACTAACCAGCCTCTTAAAAACTTAAAAACTTCAAAGGATAAAACGATGTTTCCAGCTTCAAACTGAGCTTTGAATTTTAGAACTTCATTGACAAATTGGAGATGCTCTTCGATGTGTTCAGCGCTTTCGGGATAATCGTAAAGGGCGAAATATTTTTCTTCGGTAGCAAAATGAACCTGGGTGTACTTAGTTAATTCGTTTAAAATCCCGTTAAGAATACTGTTTGCCTGTCCATCCGACATTGCATCAAAAAGCTTATTTATCAGTTTTACCAAACCTTTGTGCTGGTTATCAATTTCCTCAATGCCAACGCTGTATGCGTCTGTCCATGTAATAAATGCCATGATTATATGTTTTTCTATTTCGAAATAATGAATTTAATTGAGCGGTTTCGCCTTCCTTCGATGACCTTAATTAAATAAATCCCATTGTTTTTATCTGATAAATCAATTTCCAAAGGGAGGTTTTCTGCTTTGTTATCTTTGCTATAAAACACAATTTGTCCAAAATTGTTAAAAATCTGAACCGAAAATTCAGAATTTTTTTTGCTGGCAAAATCAATCATGAACCGTCCGTCATTCGGGTTTGGGAAGATGTTGAAGCCAGGTAAATCAGATTCAGAATCATCGTCAATTCCAACATGGCTCACAAATTCAAACCAGTTCAGGTTGAAACCGGCAGTTTTTACATAAATCCTGAAAAGATATTCGCCTTTGGTAATAACTACATCTTTTGAAACAGTTGTCCAGGTTTGCCAACCGCCAGTTACAGGCAATACTACTTCATGTAAAACAACGGCAGATTCGCCAATAATTTGTAATTCGATTTTGCCGGCTTGCTGGTAAGATGCCGCACGGTATTTAACAGCAAAATCGCCGGTTTCGGAAACATCAACCAAATAATCGAGATAGTCTCCCACATCAAAATAGCCAACATTTAGGCCGCCGCCAATGTCTGAGGTGGTTTCGGTCTGGATGCCTTTGCTGTCATAATAATCCTCAGCCTGAATAAGTCCGGGAATGAGTTTCCTTTGTGGAAGATTATTTTTTACATTTTCCAAAAAAAAACCTTCAAGCGATGTGCCATCGGTGGCAAAAACTCCGGTTCCATCATACGAAACCGTGATATCATCGGTGTATTTAAATTGCTGATTAACAGTTAATTTAATAAATTTTTGATTTTGAGTATTTATTTCAACTGCCGTAACCGGAACCTCGATATTATTTATAAATATCTTGAAACCTGCCGGACTTGCAGGCAAAGAAGCGTTTATAGGTTTATTTGTGACTATTTGTACCGACAACCCATCATCAAGCGTGGCAGCCGAAATAAACTTAGCAGGAATAGAGTTTGCCTGGCCTTTTTGAACCAGCGAAAAACGATTTACATTAAAACCGCCAACATCAACCACCAGGCGAAGTCTGTGATTTCCTTGTTCCAGAATCAAATCCGAAATGGTTATGGTTTGCCAGTTTTGATAACCTCCTGTTGACGAAAATGTCATTACTGGCGAAATATCAACTTCATCCATTTGAAAATGAAAACCAAAGCCAGAATTTGGGCAGGCTACCCGTGTCTGAATATCATAAACTGCGGTAGCGGCAACGTCCAGCGTGTATTGCAGCCATTCTCCATCCTGTGTCCATCCTACATTGTAACCGTTTGGATTCGTAGCATCCTGGCATTGCTCAATATCAACACCATCGTTACGGTAATTATCCCCCGAATTCCACGAAGTATAAACGTTGGTATTCGAGTGATAATCAGCGGTATCATTATCAAGATAAGCAAAATTACATTGCCCAAGGTCGAAATCGGTCGCATAAATGGTTCCCGGAGCAAAATGCTGGCTAAATGGTTTTGTTCCGGTCGAATAAATCTGTCTGAACATCGCATCAATCACATCTTTATGAAACTCACAATTTTCGAGTTTAAGGTTTTCTGCAACCTGAGTTAAGGTGTTAAGGGCAAATTCGGCTGTTGGCTGGGTCCCTTGCCCCGACCAATAATTCAGTAAAACCTGGTAATCATCTGTCAAAGGTGAAGACAACAGACCCGCAATTGAACCGATTTTTTTCATTGGCCACCAGGCCCAGCCAATATTTTCCTTTTCCAATAAACCAATGCAATGTGTAAACCAGACATTCGAATTTTCACCGCTTTCGCCAAGCCAGATTGGAATGTTGTAATTATTGCGGATATTGAGCATCCATTGTATGTCGCTTACCCTGTTGTAGTTCCAGTATTTATGAAAACTATAAACCATGTTGTCGTCCCAGGGAGGTGTGAGGCCTGTAAAATCGTTTGCAAACCAGTTTCCTTCGATAAAAATGATGTGATTATTGTCAACTCCACGGATGGTGTCGGTTAACCGCTGGTACAAATTGCGCAAAGCTGTGCCTCCAGGCAGATTAAAATTTGTTTCGTTAATCAGGTCGTAACCACCAATCCATTCTTTGTTGGCGTAATGTTCGGCTAATTTGCGCCAGAGTGCGACTGTTTTATCACGGTTTGCGGGGCTTTCCCAAAGGTTTGGTTTTGAATTGTCACCATCACAGATCGAAAGCTCGTTTCCTTGTCCGCCGGGGGCCGCATGTAAGTCGAGGATCAGGTAAATCTGGTTGGCCTCGCACCATGAAAGCAGACTATCGGTAAGACTGAAACCTGTTTCGATCCAGGTATTTTGGCCGGGATCAGGTTCATCTTCGATGGGGAGCGTGAACAAATTATAATGTAATGGCAACCTGATCGAGTTGAAACCCCAGGCGGCAAGCGAATCAACATCAATTTTGCGAACATGATTTGCCAGCCATGATGCATAAAAAGCCTCCATGTTGGCTTCACCAATTAATCCGGCAATTTTGGCTTTAATCTGATGCTGGGTTGGTGCAAAACTCGCTGTGTGAAGCATGTATCCTTCCTGAAGCATCCAGCCGCCAAGGCCCATGCCCCGGAGCAAAACTTCCTGATCGCCTTTTACGATCTTTTTGCCCTGTGCTTTTAAAAATTCCTGAGCAGGCAAATTTCCTGCAAGAAACAGGATTAAAATTAAAGTACAAATAGCGGAAAATGAGTTGATTTTTTTCATTTTTTTGAGTAAAGTTAAGTAAAACGAGTTAGCAAAAATAGTGTTAATTATTGTTTTTCAGTGAATTGGGGAATTGAAATTAGTTTGTGCCTTGAAAATCTACTTCACAATGGCTGTCGCCCTCACCGGTGAACCATCACCATCCTTGATTTTCAGTGGTAATGCAGCAAAGTCAAAGTTTTTAGATAATAAACTTTCAAGGTTGGTCAGGTTTTCGATGATAATAAGCCCCTGCCCAAGCACCAGGTTGTGGTTAACAAAATCTACCGAACTGATCGGATCAATCGAACACACGTCCAAACCAATACCTTTCAAATTAAAACCAAGTAAAAGTCTGGTCGCTTCTTCCGACAAAAAAGGGAAATTTCCAAAATAACGCTGGTTTCCCCAAAACCCCGACCAACCTGTGTAAATCAAAGCAAAATCGCTTTTAAATAAATCATCACTATACCTTAATAAATGTTCTGCCTGTATGATGTCATTTTCTGAAAACCCGGAGCAATCAATTAAAACCCCTTTTCCATAAAAATTTACAAGAGGTAGTTTATCGGTGGTTAAACCATTATCGAAAAAATGTGCCGGAGTATCGAGGTGTGTCCCGGAGTGCGTCAGCATGGTAATCCTGATAACCTGAAAACCATCAGTTTTGTGGGTGTTTTTCATTTCGAGATGAGGAGAAGCCTCGCCAGGATAAGCTGGCATATTTTCCTCGATAATTTGAGTAAGATCAATAATTTCCATTGGTTTTTATTAAAATGCGAAGATAATCGAATTTTTCGTGGGTGGATTTTGGATGCTTTTGCTCGATAATCAAAAAAAAAAACGAACCTGAAGTTTTCAGATTCGTTTTTGAAACAGCTATTTTAAAGGCCTTTAGATAATAATTAGGCTGTAGTTTAACTTTGCGTTGCAATTAACATTTGATACCGAGAATTAATTTGGCGGTAGCGAGATAAGGTCATCAT
>CAIYZW010000097.1 GCA_903930725.1 uncultured Bacteroidota bacterium | reverse complement strand
ATTGATTCACCAACCAAAAAAACAAAGACGATAAAAAATCAGTCAAAAAAATCTTGTTTTCAAAAATAGAAGGTCACCATTTCGGCTTCGCAAATTAATGCCTGATAAGGTTTTATGCTGTCGAACAATCCAAGAACCCCATACGCTGCCTGAGATGGAACATAGATCCGGTAAACCGAACCTTTTTTCATTTTTTGCAATACCTCCTGGAGGCCGGGAATCAAAAAATTGATGGTATAATAATTATTATCAATATTTTTGAGCACATCTCCATTAAGATTTTTAATGATCATTTTTAGTGAAACATTACTGTTTGCATTTGGTGATGAACCGCTACCATCGCTGACTATTTCATAAAACACACCTTTTGAAGCCTGTTTAATCCGGGAGTTGTTTTTCAAATCCTTAAAAAATGCTTTTTCGACAGCCACATTATTTAAAGCTGCCATTTTTGAGGCTGTTGTTGGAAAAGAATTTGCAAAAGTGACAGCGTCGTTAAAGCTGATTTTTAAATCGTTGCCGGTTACAACATGTTTTAAACCTGCAAAAAAGAGTTTGTTTTGCAAATCATAAATCATGTCACCTTTTGCATTTTTCGCTAATGTTGAACCATATTTCGCAAAGAAACCATCACATTCGTTTTTGTTGTACTGGTGGTTTTTGAGATTATTTCGTATGTATTTAAACATCACTTCCTGGTCGGCTATATCGTTGTCACTGTATTCAGAAGGATTCATAATCCCTTTTTCGATAGCGGGCAGGTTGATGGTGTCGAATTTCTCCTTCAGATATTGGCCCTCGATTACACCGAGCGAATAAGAAATTGAATCAACCGCATTGGTAAGTCGTGAGGAGCCTGTAAAAACGCTCATGGTAAAAAAGGCCATTGCTCCAATCAGAGCAAGAACACCGGCTGCTGCAATAATTAATTGCTTTTTCGAAAAACGTTTTTTCGACTCTCCGGAAATGATAGGAGCAGTTTTTGGTTGCTGAAAAGCAGGATGCGGTTTTGGTTCGGGTACAGCGGGTTTTGGTTTTATGCTGGTTTTTTTTGTGTTGGCAGGTGTTACTGGTTCGGTGATAAAGAGCGTTTTTTCATCATCCTCCGATTGTTCAGGTTTTTTAGCCGTCTTTTGATCTGCTGTAAAAGCATCGGCCATAACTTTACAAGAGCTGTAACGGTCGTTGGGATTTTTGGCTGTTGCTTTTGCGATTATCTCGTTAAACTGAATATTTGAAGTTAATGGCGGCAGTGGCTCGTGAACGATTTTATTATAAATGTCGAATGTTGACAGTGTATTTGAGTTGTATGGTGCCGATCCGGTAAGCATGAAATAAAGCGTTACGCCAAGCGAATAAATATCGCTGCGTTTATCAATATCTTTTACATCGCGCACCTGTTCGGGGCTCATGTAGGTTGGTGTCCCCATTTGAGTGCCGGTGCGGGTAAGGCTGTTATCGGTGAGTAGTTTTGCAATGCCAAAATCCATTATTTTTGGATTAAGACGATCGTCGAGCAAAATATTTGATGGCTTTACATCGCGGTGAATAATTCCATGTTCGTGCGCGTATTGAAAAGCATCGAGAATGCTTTCCATCATTTTACCAGCGGTTTCAGGAGTAAAGGCGCCATTTTTTTTAACATAATCGCTTACGGTGGAGCCTTCCAGATATTCCATCACAATAGCCAGTTTATCAGCATCATCGGTATAATCCATCACTTTAACAATGTTTGGATGATCGAGCGAAGCCATAATTTTAGCTTCATTTTCGAAACGATGCCTGATGTCGGCATTGGCCGTAAGAATGGGGTCGAGGATTTTTATGGCCACACGCCTGTTTTCAAACTTTTCGTGTACGGCTTCATAAACCTTGGCCATTCCGCCTTCACCAATCAGACGGGTTACTCTGTAATTAAATATCCTGGTGCCTATCATTGTAATTTGAGCTTTATGCTGAATAATTTGAGCTTTTATTCTAAATCCAAAAAAACCGGATTTAAAAAGCAGAGCTACTTTGCCTTAATAATAAATTGGTTGAATGTCACAGTTTTTTTTCCTGCTTCGATATAAAGTCCTGTCATTCCGGTACCTTCGAGGAAAAACTGGGTGCTGTAAACGTTTTTTTTGTTTATCGTAAATGTCGTTTTCCCTTCAATGGTTGCAACCTCAAGATCGTTTACATTATCATAGTAATACTCACCGATTTCCTGGCGCTTTTTAATGGCATCGCT
>CAIYZW010000096.1 GCA_903930725.1 uncultured Bacteroidota bacterium | reverse complement strand
CACTCGGTGCGCTTTTCTTTTTTGGATAATTTCAGGCCGGAAATTATCAAGAGATTTAAAGTAAAAAAGTTTGGAAATGAGGATTAGAGATAACAAAAGAGGTAACAAAATTTTTGTTACCTCTTTTTTAATGACGTAAGTCATTGATTATTAACGTGGGAGTTATAGGAATCGAACCTATGACCCTCTGCTTGTAAGGCAGATGCTCTAAACCAACTGAGCTAAACTCCCTTTTAAAGAACTTCCCTTGATTTGGGAGTGCAAATGTACAGTAATTTCTTTTTTAACAAAGAAAATTTGAAATTTTTTTTTAAAAAGTATTTTTTCATCAATTGGAGTTCATCAAAATAGTGATAAATCCTATTAAAATGACATTGATGATTAAAACCATGAGGGTAAAAACCAGATTATCACGAACATAAAAGCTTTGCCCTTTATTCCGCCAGTAATGTATTCAAAGGGTGTGGAGATGAAAATATTGCCCTCTCCCGCGAATGACGACAAAAATGCCTCCCTTTTCATGACGTTGTGGGAAATTCACAGCGGCGAAATTTATAATGATAAATTTAAAATTCTGATCACAAAAATGAGAAAAGAATTCAGTGCCACACCAGAACTCCTTGTTCGTTAAAAACAAGTATTAAATCTTTTATTAAAATTAATGGACAGCAGTGTAAAAATCACCCAAGCCTAACAAGTCAGAATCCTGTTGCAAATGCAAATGAGCAGAGATTCCTTTAAGTCATTAGCAGGGTGCAATTGTTTAAACAATAAGGATGATAAGTAAAATGATGATGATCAGGCTGCCTGCACCAATGTAAACATATCCACCGTTTTCGCGCGCATTTTTTTTAATCGCTTTAAGTTCTTTCCGCAATTCACGCTTTTCGATACTTGTGAGGTTTGATTTATCCATGTCACGAATTTCTTCGACACGATTTATTAAGTGGTTGACCTCTTCTTCTGATAAATTCTTTTCAGTTTTGGCAGGCGCAATCAGGTTCTCTGTTGTAGGTTCCGGATTCGACGTAAAAGCAAATGCCGTTGTTGCACTCATCGAAAAAATCATCAAGAGTACAAGGAAATTAATCTTTTTCATTTTCTGTTGTTTTAATTTGTGTGTTATTTTATTAGGCGTCAAAGGTACTTTCGATGGTATTTTTGCTTGTTAAACAATCATTTAATTAACTTGCATAATTCACACTTTAGGAATTTGAGCATTAAAAAAACTTAGGGAAATCTGCCTGGAAATTATATCAACCATCTAGGCTTTTAATATTTGAATGAGAAATTGGCTGTTTGCAAACTTGTTTCGTGGACTGGTTGAAGTTTTCTAAAGCCCACTTTTTAATGAATTTTGGATTAAAATATCTCAATCAAAAATAATATTCCGCACCAGCAAACGATTTCTGCCCAAAAATCCATAAATTCGCTTCTTTTATCAAAAATCGAATTTTATGAAGTACGCAGAAGTAAATAATTTTATCAATGGAAAATTTGTCCAAACCGAAAAACCACGGT
>CAIYZW010000095.1 GCA_903930725.1 uncultured Bacteroidota bacterium | reverse complement strand
GGTTTATTACCCGGACGGTGCCGTAAATACCATCGGAACCTGGGATAGCCAGTCGGCTTACAAGATTAAAGTAACCCAGGATGTAACGCTCACCATTGCCGGTGTTGCCGAGCAAAATAAAACATACCAACTCTCCGCAGGCTGGAACCTGATTCCGGTTATCAGCAGCGCGAATGTAAACGCCGATACTTTATTCGCTCCGCTTGGCACCGACCTTGTCGTGGTTAAAGGTGTTGCTTCTTTAGGCGTTTTCTGGCCGGAATATAGCATAAATACGCTGGGTAATCTCGAACCCGGGAAGGCTTATTTTGTAAAAATGAATGCTCCGGGAACTATAACATTTCCGTGATTTCTCGAATAGTTTTGAGATAAAATTTTGAGAATCACCCGGGAAATAATGCAAATTGTTTCCCGGGTTGTTTTTTAGGCTGGCCAAAGTAAATGGATTTTAATTATTTTTGTCGGAATGGGCTGCATTTATTCCTGGGGCTAACAAATCATTTCCTTCAGAAAAGATGCTTTTATGAAATTGTAATTCAAAACATTGAAAATGAAACTTATAAAAATATTTTTGTTGGTTTTTCCGCTTATCCTCCTTTTATCATGTAAAAAGGATGATTCCCAAATTATTACAAAGAATGGTGTATTAAGCTGGACGGGCGATTATGCCGTTGATGGCTGCGGTTTTTTCATTACAATCGAAGGTAGTGTTTTTAAGCCCGAAAACGAAACATTTATTGATGACAGCTTTAAAACCTATTCAAGTATTGCTGTAACCGTTGGATTTGAGCATTTGGATAAAAAGATACAAAGTTTTTGTGGCGACCTCCCGCAACCCACTATGACCGATGGAATAAAAATAATTACCATTACGAAAAACTAACCTCCTCCAAATATGATCATACTTTGGCTCGCATTTTTAGTCCTCGTCTCTGGTTTTCTTGCCTTAGACCTTGGTGTTTTTCATAAAACCAACCAGGTTATTTCCATAAAGGAATCGTTGTTATGGACTTTAATCTGGGTAATTCTTGCCTTTATTTTTGGAGCAGCAATTTATGCAATTTATCAACAGAATTTTTTTGGCATAAATACCCACAACCTAAGTCCGGGCGATGCGCTGGTAAAATATTACACCGGTTTCGTCATCGAAAAATCTCTTAGTCTCGACAACATTTTTGTGATTGCTTTGATTTTTTCATATTTTAAAATACCACCAAAAAACCAGCACCGCATTTTGTTCTGGGGAATTATTGGAGCCGTCGTTTTCAGAGGGATTATGATTTACCTGGGCACCGCCATCATTGACCGTTTTAGCTGGTCAACCTACATCTTTGGCGGGATTTTGTTTTATTCGGCCATAAAAATGCTTACCGACAGCCACGAAAATGTTGATTACTCCAAAAATTTTGCATTGAAAATGCTCGGAAAGGTTTATCCCATTTCATGGGAATTATCAGGCAACAAATATTTTATCATTAAAAACGGAAAACACACCGCCACCATTCTTTTTGCCTCACTGGTGGTAGTTGAGTTTTCGGATGTGCTTTTTGCCGTTGACTCAATCCCGGCTATTTTTGCCGTCACCACGGACCCGTTCATCGTTTTTACATCAAACATCTTTGCTATTCTCGGATTACGAAACCTCTATTTTTTCCTGGCAAATATGCTCGATAAATTCCGGTACATGAAGTTTAGTCTCGTTTCTATTCTTGCCTTTGTTGGTGTGAAGATGATTCTGGTAAATCACTATAAAATCCCTTCGATGCTTTCGCTGATCGTCATTATTGGGTTTTTGGTGATTGGTGTTCTGGCTTCGTTACGAAAAAGCAAACAAGAAGCAAAATAGCTCCAACGCCGCTTTTCCGATCTAATTTTTACCGTAAATCAGATGAAAATTTATCACTGGCCTTCCTATGTGCGTGTTTTGGTTTTTGATATTGATATGACGCTTTACACCAACCAGGAATATCTCGACGCCCAGATCCGATTGCTTTTACAGCGCCTGGCCGATCATCAGGAAGTTTCGTTTTCACAGGTTTCCAAACTGGTTTCAGATGAAAAAAACAATTTTGCCGTCAATAATGAGGGGCGTAACCTTTCGCTCGGAAACGTTTTTGCCAACCTTGGCGTGGATATAAAAACCAGCGCCAGCTGGCGGGAAGAGCTTTTTCGCCCTGAAGATTTTTTGGTTGAGGATGAGAAACTTAAAAACACGCTAAACATCCTGTCCGAAAAATTCAAATTGGCCGCTGTTACCAACAATTCTACTAAAATCGGCGAACGAACGCTGGCCGCACTCGGTGTCCGGGCGTTTTTTGATCCTGTTATTGGTTTGGATATTTCCGGAAAATCAAAACCCACCTTGATTCCTTTCAGGATGGTTGCAAAAGCCCATAATGTCGCTTTTCAGCAGATGGCCAGCATCGGCGATCGTTTTGATGTTGACCTCGAACTTCCTTTAAAATATGGAATGGGCGCAATTTTGGTTTCTGGCGTGGAAGATGTTTATAAAATTCCTGATTTCATTAATGAAAGATTGAAACTTTATCCCTGAAGTAATCCCAAATAAAATCT
>CAIYZW010000094.1 GCA_903930725.1 uncultured Bacteroidota bacterium | reverse complement strand
GGCTTCGCAGCAAATTGTGGTTGACGAATTCATGGCTTTCGCCGATAGTTCGGCGCCAGTGCAGGTTGTGATGAACGACTCTGCTGCTGTAAACCCGGCACAAACAGGCGTTGTTATCGTTCCAGAAAACCTCGAAATTGCCTTTACCGCTGATGTTAAAAACATTCTTTATCAGGATTTGGCTATCAAAAAATTTACCGGCAATCTCGAAATTAAAGATGGGCTTATCCTTTTAAAGGAAACAAAATTTGAACTGATTGATGCGCCGTTTGCCATGGATGCTTCTTACGGAAGCATCAGCCCCACCGCAGCTTTTTTCGATTATCACATCAAAGCCGACGACTTCGACATAAAACGTGCATACAACGAAATTCAGATTTTCCAGGACATGGCTTCACCCGCCGAAAATGCCGAAGGGGTTGTTTCGGTTGATTATTCGCTCAAAGGAAAATTAGATGCCGGAATGATGCCGGTTTATCCTTCGCTCGAAGGTGGTGGCGTGCTTTCGGTGAAAAAGGTAAAACTCAACGGTTATAAATTGTTTAACGAAGTTGGTAAAAAAACGGCCAAGGAAGGCCTTTCAAACCCCGACATGACAAAGGTTGACATCAAAACCACCATCAAAAATAATATCATCACCATCGAGCCTTTCAAGTTTAAAGCTGCCGGTTTTCGGGTAAAAATTGCCGGCGAATCGTCTTTAGACGGCGACCTGAATATTAAAATGAGGCTTGGGCTGCCACCGATGGGCTTGTTTGGAATAAACATGCGTGTAACAGGCACGGGCACCATGCCAAAAATACGCTTTGGCAAAGGTGGCAGCGATGACGAAAACATTCCCGAAACCGAATATTCCGACCAGATTCCCGACGATGTTACCAAAAAGCTAAAAGCCGCCAAAGAAACGGATATCGAAGAAATTCCCGATATCCCGGAGGAGATAAAACAGGAGCCGCAATAAAAAACATCCGCTAACTCAACGGCAAGTTTATTCTTTTTCTTAACCAACCTGGTCAAATAAGTTTTGATGATTATTTCCTGCCAGCAGGCTAAGGCAGCAGTAGCACGCTCCACCCTCAGAATAGGTCGGATAAATGCCAAATCCGTTGAATGATGAAAGTAAAACAGTAAATACCCTACTTTTGCCACCAGTTAAAAAACTATGGAATATCAATATTCAAAACTTAGCAACGGCATCAGGCTTATCCACAAAATGGCCGAAAGCCCGGTGGCACATTGTGGGATTATTATCAATGCCGGTTCGCGGGATGAACTGCCCGAAGAAAGCGGCATCGCCCATTTTATCGAGCACGTCATTTTTAAAGGAACCAACAAACGGAAAGCCTGGCATGTAATCAGCCGGCTCGAGGATGTGGGCGGCGATTTAAATGCCTACACCAGCAAGGAAGAAACCTTTGTTTATGCTTCCTTCCTGAACCGTTACTATGAGCGCTCGCTCGAATTATTTGCCGACATTATTTTTAATTCTTCATTTCCCGAAAAGGAACTCGAAAAGGAAAAGGATGTGATTATTGATGAGATAAACTCTTACCTGGATTCGCCTTCGGAACTGATTTTTGATGAATTTGAAGAGGTGCTTTTCAACAATCATCCCATCGGGCATAATATTCTCGGAAGCCCCGAAACGGTGAAG
>CAIYZW010000093.1 GCA_903930725.1 uncultured Bacteroidota bacterium | reverse complement strand
TTAACCGAGCCTATTTCCTCGTAAACATTCGACTGATTGGTTTCGCGATACACCACATATTCTTCGATAAGCTCACTTTCGACTGGTTCCCACACGACAATATTTTTTCCGCTCATCTGATCAACCGAAACCATACAAATCGGGGTTGTTGGAATATTTCTTACCGAAAATGGTGCATCGTTCACATCCTCAACATTGGTAAGGTAAGCATCACGGATTCTGAATAAGCAATTATCAGATTCCTCAGCAGGGCTATTCCAGGTGTATGAAGTTACCTGCCCGTATTGGAAAACTGAACCCACGTATTGCCATGTAAGCCCATTGTCTGCCGAAAAATCAATCCAGATATTTGTATAGTCATAAACCATGTTATCGTAAGTCCATTCGATTTGGTATTGGGTGTTGGTTTCCCACATTTCGCCACCATTTGGGGTAATAACAGTTATTGTTGGTGGAGGCAAAATTTCAAAAACTTCGCTAAGGTCGAACTGGGACGGGTCGTTCTGAACTGAAATCCTCACAACACATTCTTCGGCAAAAGTTGTTTGTGGTATTTCATAATAGTGAATATTAAGATTTGCATTTACGTTTTCGGCAATTGTGGTATAATTCAGCCCGTTATCCAGCGATAATTCGATTTTTACAAGATCAATCTGATAAGACCACCAACTAATCGTGAGATCTCCGCCAGCATAATAATTGTAATTTGTTGTAGGGTAATAGATAACTAATGGCGGTATGAAAACCGTGAACGGATTATCGCTTTCGTCTGTAATTCCGGAGCCATCAACGATTTTTATTTTTGCATTTTCGGTGTTGATGTAGGGAATGGAAGCCTGGGTGCTGCCACCATTAGGCGATGAATAACCAGAGGTGAGGTAGGAATAGGTGGTTCCGCCATCTGTCGAAAAGTAAATATCAATGTAGCTCAACAGGTTTTCGCCTGACCATTCGATGGTTGCGGTTTGCTCCGACCAATCCCAGATTTCGCCTCCGTTAGGCGAAAGTAAGGTAATCGAAGGCTCGGGAAAAATGTAAAACTGTTCGCTGACCGAAAAATCGGTTTCATCAGCAATATTGGTGATTTTTACCCGTGCCGCCGAAGTTGATTGCGCCGGTGCAATAAATGTAAATTCGGTACTATTAATGTCTTCTCCAACTAAAGTCCAGTTTTGTCCATCGTCCAACGATAGCGAAACATCAACGATGGTGGTCGGATCACTTCGCAACCAGGTAACCAAAATGGGGAGATTCTGGTAGTTAAGCTCGAGATAAACAGGCTTTGTGATGAGCAACGAAGGATTTATAATTGAAAATGGCGCATCACTCACATCAAAAATTGAGGGGAAACTATAGTTTACTAACTGGATTTTTGCCCCGTTTGTCGGTGCATACAAAACATTTATTGAAACCGCATTTTGGCCTGATGGTGCATAGACGAAATCAATGGAATAATAATTTTGCCCGTTATCCGGAGAGAACATGATTTCAAAGTAATCATTAATCCCCAGGTTATTAAAAGTAATGGTTTCGGTGGTACCATTAACCCAGGTTTCGCCTCCGTTCGGGCTTGTAAGAATAACCTGTGCGCTTAGTTGAAATCCCACTACCAGCGCAGTAATGAGGCTGAAAATGAGTTTGAGTTTGTGAGTAAAAGTTTTCATAGTGTTTAATTTTAAATATTTTTAGTTAAACAGTCCTGGCATGAAATGGTTTGATATTTTAAGATTTTTTGTAATTTTTCAAAAAGAAAAAAAACGCCACAAAAGCCTTGTTTAAACTGATGGGGTTTATTTTACATTTGTTTGAGCCTGACAATAAAAAAGGCTACATTTTATTGTAACCTTTTGATTTTTAGCGAGCGGTAAAAGGGATTCGAACCCTCGACCCTTAGCTTGGGAAGCTAATGCTCTACCAACTGAGCTACTACCGCGTTAAGGCTGCAAAAATATAAAGTTTCCTTTTCCGAAAGCCGTTTTTAAAAATTTTGCATCAATTCTTTTTATGGAATTGCAATTCGGTAAAATCGAAATCGGGGTTGGGAACATCAATTTTCATCTCGAAAGCCTTGCCCTTAGCATCTAATATAAAGGTGCAGGTTCCGGCGGGCAGCGATGGAAATTCCTTAAAAGTAATTTCAAAAGTGTCGTAATGAAGGTGTTTCAAGGTTCCCACCATTTTTGGGGTTGGGATAAATCTTACAACAAGTTCTCCATTTTCGTTTTTAACACTGGCATCGCCGTATAAATCACCGCTGTAGGTTCCGGCAAATCCATCCAGAGGAAGGGAAGGGGTGGTATTCAAAATCCGGTTTTTTTCAGCTTCAGCTTTAGCCAGTTTATCAGCTTCACCGAAACTTTTTGTTCGTTCCAGCATTATCTGGCTCCAATCTTTTTGGTCGCCACCTAAAAACTCATCCAAAATCTTAAAAACCAACGGATAATAGAGACTGGAATTTTTGTTGGTTAGTATCACAAACCCAAGATTTTCGTCAGGAACCAAACAACTAAACGAAATCATGCCATCGTAACCACCGCTGTGGCTCACAACTTTGCGGTCTTTGTAATTCATCACCTGCCAACCCAAGGCATAAGCCTTAAAATAGGTCGAAGGCCACATTTTTTCAGAATATTCGCTAACACCGAGGATGGTATTAGGTGACCACATTTCGCGGCTTTGCCAAGCCGAAAAAATGGTGTCATTTTCAAAAATCCCTGTGCCAAGTTGTAGTTTCAGCCATTGGCTCATATCGTCAACACACGAAATTATCGAACCTGCCGGCCCAATATTGTCCCAATCAAGATATTCGATTGGAATAACTTTTCCTTCAAAATCGGTGTGAGGTGTGGCTATATTATCAAATTTCCCAATCTGCTTAACTGTTGTGATGGTCCGGTTCATTTTGAGTGGTTCGAAAAAATATGATTTCAAGAAATCATCCCAACTTGTGCCGGTAACAGCAGGAATAATTTCGCCAGCCGTCAAAAACATGATGTTTGAATAACCAAAATGCTCCCGAAAACCATAAGCAGGTTTAAGAAACCGGGCACGCCTGATAACTTCTTCGCGGCTGTAATTGCTGCCGTACCAAACCAGATCGCCGCTGAATGTTTCGAGCCCGCTCCGATGGCAAAGCAGGTCACGGATTGTCATATTTTCACTGACGTAAGGATCGTAAAGCCGGAAATACGGAATATGTGTGGTTACTTTATCTTGCCACGAAATTTTGCCTTCATCAACCAGAATTGCCAGTGCCGCAGCCGTAAAAGCCTTGGTATTTGAAGCAATCGGAAACATTGTTTTCCCATTTACTTTTCCACCTTTTTCGATGTCGCGAACGCCAAATCCTTCCGACAGGATGATTTCACCATCTTTAACAATGGCAACAGCAAGACCCGGCACTTCCCAGTCTGCACGTGCCTTTTCGAAATACAACCTTAACGAATCTGTTTTTTGCCGCAATTGTTTATCCTGCGCCGCTATTAAAGCAGGAAACAACGCGATGGCCACGAAAATTAAAACTAGTTTAATAGTTCTTCCGACAATTTTACTTTTCATAAATTTCCTTTTGAATTAAGTTGTAAGATTGATTTGTTCCATCAATTTGGCCATCACTTCGCCGGCTTTTCCTTTAAGATGGATGTCGGTGATATGATTAGTGTATCGCGAGTTTTCAGGATTTACCTCGATGATGGTGGCTCCTGTATTTTTGGCGTGAACCGGAATCTGGTTGGCCGGACTTACTTCGCCGGTTGAACCGATTATGACAAAAACATCCGCTTTTTCGGCAGCAATGTATGACGCCTGATAAGCCTGAGGGGGAATTCCTTCGCCAAAAAAGATAAAATCGGGTTTTAGAAGACCTTTACAAAAGCCACATTTTGGTGGCAAACCATCCAGATTGACTTCTGCCAGCCCAAAATGGCGCTTACATCTGGTGCAAACCAAATTG
>CAIYZW010000092.1 GCA_903930725.1 uncultured Bacteroidota bacterium | reverse complement strand
GCTTTCGGACAAACACCCCAGGCCTTTAAATACCAGGCGGTAGCCCGCGACTTGAACGGCAACCCGGTAATTAACCAGGAAATCGCTGTTAAAATCTCTATCCTTGCCGGAAGCCCGGAAGGAACGGTTGAATACTGCGAGCTGCACCAAACCACCAGCAACAGCCTTGGGCTTATAAACCTTGAGGTTGGCCACGGAACCACCCTAACCGGCGAATTTACCACAATTGCCTGGGGCAACAATGCCAGTTTTATTAAAACCGAAATGGACATTACCGGCGGTGGTAATTTTGTTTTTATGGGAACCAGCCAACTGTTGAGCGTGCCTTATTCGTTGTTCTCAGAAAATGGAGTTCGCAGCATGACCACCGAAGAACGCGATGCACTAGTAAGTCCTTTTACAGGAATGCAGATTTACAACTCAACCTCCAACTGCCTGAACTATTTTAATGGTGCGGCATGGTTTGAAACCTGCGGCCAATGCACACCTTTGCCTACACAGGCACATGCAGGCGAAGACCAGAATTTTGCCGATGCTACTTTTAGCACAACTTTGCAGGGAAATATTCCGGAACATGGTACCGGAACTTGGACTCTTGAAGGCGGAACCGAAGGAAGTTTTGCTGATACAAATGACCCTCAAACAGTATTTACCGGGCAATTGTGCGATAGTTATTCGTTAAAATGGACAATTAGCACGGCTTGTGCTTTAACTTCTGATATTGTAAATATCAGTTTTGATGCTATTCCAACCATTTCCGATGCAGGCCAGGATACAGCTATTACCTCCGAGGCATTATCAATAAATCTTACTGCCAACACTCCTGATCTGGGCGTAGGGCAATGGACGATTTTTAGCGGCGAAGGTGGAACTTTTGCCAACCCAAGCTCACCTGCCACCCTTTTTACAGGACAATCCTGCACCGTTTATGTACTTGTCTGGAAAATTTCTTCGCCTTGCCATTCCTCTTCCGACACTGTTTCGATTACATTTTTTACTACTCCTACTCATGCCAATGCTGGAGAAAACCAAACAATACCACAAGCAACATGGACGACTTTAGAAGCAAATACCCCATTGATTGGACAAGGTCATTGGACGATAGTTGAGGGAAGTGGTGGACAATTGATATCACCTAACTCACCAAATTCTATTTTCTTAGGACAGACAAATTCTCTTTACATCCTCCAATGGAAAATAGGTAGTATTTGCACCACTTCCACCGATGATGTTCAAATCATTTTTGGCTGTGCGCCACCCAGCAAAGCCAACGCCGGCCCCGACCAGCATAATGTAGCCGAAACCAGCACCACTTTACAAGCTAACACTCCCGTTTATGGAACCGGCCAATGGAGTATCGTTTCCGGTACAGGCGGCAACATAGACAGCCCCGAAAGCCCTGCAAGCAGTTTCACAGGCCAGGCAGGCACGACATATTTACTTAATTGGACAGTCTCTAATGAATGTGGCTCTAACAATGATACTGTTTCTATTGGTTTTAGTAATTGTGGGTTGAATTTTACCGATACCCGCGACGAGCAAGTTTATTCAACCGTGAAAATTGGAAATCAATGCTGGATGGCTGAAAATCTAAACATTGGAACACGCATAGATGGTTCGCCGGATCAAGCAAACAATGGCGTAATAGAAAAGTATTGTTACAACAACATAGAATCCAATTGCAATCTTTACGGTGGGCTTTATTTATGGAACGAAATGATGCAATATACCACAATTCCTGGTATGCAGGGAATTTGTCCACCAACTGGTGGATGGCATTTACCTACCGATTTAGAGTGGACTGCACTTACAACTTATCTGGGTGGTGAAAGTGTTGCAGGAGGGAAAATGAAAGAAACCGGCTTGAACCACTGGACTTCTCCAAATTATGGTGCAACAAATAGTAGCGGATTTACTACTTTACCCTCTGGCTATAGAACGAATAGTGGTTCTTTCGTCGTTCTTGGCTCCTACGCAAATTTCTGGTCATCTTCAAGGACACCATCCGCTCATTGGATGCGGTATTTGAGTTTTGATCAAGCCAGCGTTTATAGAGGTGTCTGGTCTGATGAAACAGGATTCGCAGTTCGATGTCTCAAGGATGAAACTACGTCCTCCCAACTAAATGTTACTCCAGTTAATCGAGATGTAACGGCTTCTGCCGGAACAACAAGCTTTGAAATAACCTCAAACACATCTTGGATAGTAGAAGAAAGTGTATCATGGTTATCAGTTTCGCCAATGATTGGAAGCAATAATGGCACGCTCACAGTTTCATTTGAGGCAAATTCTTTGGCAGTATCAAGAATCGGACAAATAACAATTACCGCTGATGGTGGATACCTTTTTGTAAATATTACAGTATCTCAGGCTATTGCAGTCCAATGGAGTTGTGGGAAAGCTTTTACTGATGAACGTAATGGCAAAAATTACAATACGGTTCAAATTGGAACTCAGTGTTGGATGAAGGAAAACATGAATATTGGAACTATGGTCGCAGGAATTAGCGATCAAACCAATAATGGAACAATTGAAAAATACTGCAACAATAACAATGAAAGCAATTGCAATATTTACGGCGGCTTTTATCAATGGAATGAAATGATGAACTATACCACCACACCGGGAGTTCAAGGAATTTGTCCACCAACTGGTGGATGGCATTTGCCCACTGATGCCGAATGGACAACACTCACAACCTTCCTTGGCGGAAGTGCGGGTGCAAAAATGAAAACAACCGGTACAATAGAATCTGGAACAGGGCTTTGGTATTCGCCAAATTCGGGGGCAACTAACAGCAGTGGTTTTTCAGGTCTTCCGGGCGGTTATCGCAACGCCGACGGACAGTTAGGTTACCTTGGCGAAAACAATTTCTTTTGGAGTTCTACTGAAGGATCAAGTACAAGTGTCTGGAGCCGCTACCTCTCCTATACTTATACCACGGTGGGCCGTAACATTACCTCCAAGGGTTTTGGTCTCTCCGTCCGCTGCCTCAAAGATTAAAAAGATTAAATAGTTTACAAATTTTTTTGAAGTGTCAGAAAATATAATACTGTTTTTAAAATTTGGTAATGAGTCAAACATCACTGATTTATATCGATATGGGACAATTTTCATGAATCCAATTCAAAGATT
>CAIYZW010000091.1 GCA_903930725.1 uncultured Bacteroidota bacterium | reverse complement strand
TGAAAACAATGCGCGAACATGAACCTGATTATGTTGCGGCCGCATTTGATAGGCCGGAACCAACATTTCGAAAAGAAATGTTTGATGGTTATAAAGCTCAGCGCCCAAAAGCGCCTGATGAGTTGGTCTCTCAACTTATAAAAGCTCGTGAACTTTTTGCAAAATTAAATATTCCTTGTTTTGAACTTGCTGGGTATGAGGGTGATGACATAATCGGGACTCTAGCAACTAAATTTGGTAATGATGAAGACCTCACAATAACAATTCTCACTGGAGATATGGACACGCTTCAACTTGTCAAAAATAAACACGTTGTTGTTAGGGCTCCAAAAAAAGGAATAAGTGAGACAATAACCTACGACGCAGACGCTGTTAGAGAAAGATATGGACTTAACCCAGAACAAATGACCGATTACAAAGGTCTTGTTGGTGACCCATCAGACAATATCCCGGGCATTCCAGGTGTTGGGCCTAAAACAGCACTTGAGGCACTAAAAGAGTTTGGAACCATTGAGAATCTCTATACCTCAATGACAGAAACCCACAAATTAGCCAAAAAATTTCTTCCTTACAAAAAGGATGCTTTCTTCTCAAAAGAACTTTCAACAATACACAAAGAAACACCTATAACAGTATCACTTGATGATTTGGTTTATAAAAAACCAGACGACGTTGTTTTGTCTGAATATTTCCTGAGCCTAGGGTTTGATAGTATGGCTGGATCAAAACAGAAGATAAAACAGAAATTTCAAAAGGTTATTCCACAACAAGGACTTGGTCTTGTTTTTGTAGAAAATAATTTTGTTTTCTTATCTGGCACAGAAGACTCGAATAGGTTGGGTGAGAAATTAATAAGTTCGAAAACAAAAGTGGCTTACGATTGTAAGTTATTATTAAAAGAGTTTTCAAAAGCAGGTGTTGAAATAAAAGACCCTTTTTTTGATATTCACATAGCCGCCTGGCTTACAAACCCTGACGACAAGGACCTTTCTTTTGAAGAATTGGCCGAACAAATTCTTGGTGGTCCGTTAGAAAAATTGGTTGCATTAGAAAAACTTTTTGTTTTTTTCAGAGAGAAGATAGAATCCAATAATCTTGAGAAGGTTTTTTATGAGATTGAGATGCCACTTATTCGTGTTTTGGCAGAAATGGAAATACGGGGAATTTCTTTAGATGAGGGTGTTATTTCAGAACTTGGTATTGAAATTAAAAAAGAACTAATTGATTTGGAGGAAAAAATTTACTCGTCCGCGGGTGGGGCTTTTAACATAAACTCGCCTCAGCAGATAAGCGAGGTTTTGTTTGAGCGCTTAAAACTAGAAACACGCAACAAAAAAAGAACAACCACCGGACAAAGAAAAACCGGGATAGACATTCTTACAGAGCTAGTTGATGCGCACCCAGTTGTCCAATTAATTATTCAATATAGAGAGACCTTCAAAATATATTCGGGTTTTTTAATTCCGCTACAAGAGGCCGCTTTGTTGGACGGAAGAATTCACACAACATATCTACAAACAGGCACGGGAACTGGTCGTCTTTCCTCAGAAAAACCGAACCTTCAAAATATTCCAAATGGCGGACGTTGGGCAAAAAACTTACGGGACTCATTTCACTCAACTGATGGATTCACCCTTTTGTCACTTGATTACTCTCAACTCGAACTTCGTTTGTTAGCTCATGTTTCGCGTGATGAGACCCTTACATCCGCTTTTATGAGTGGGTCCGATATTCACACACTAACAGCCTCTATGGTTTTTGGAATACCTTTAAATGAGATTGATGAGAAACAAAGGCGTATTGGTAAGACTTTAAATTTTGGAATTATTTATGGTATGGGACCTCGCTTATTTTCAAAAACAAGTGGGTTTTCACTTGATGAATCTAAGAAATTTATAGCTGAGTATTTTCGCGCATTTCCAAAAGTTGGAATATGGCAGGAGCATATAAAAACTGAGATGAAAAAAAATGGGTTTGTTGAAAATGAAAATGGGAGAAAACGATGGTTTTCAAAGGATGGGGCTTTTGGTGAATTTGAGAGAGCGGCAATTAATATGCCACTACAGGGACTTGGCGCTGACATATTGAAAATGGCAATGATTGCCTGTGAAAAAGAGTTGGAAAATAATGTAAAAACAAAAGACTCCGCATTTCTTTTATTATCCATCCACGATGAATTACTTTTTGAGATTAAAGATGAGTTTGTTGAAACACTCGCACCCCGCCTCAAATCCATAATGGAGGGTATATACCCAATCTCGGTACCTCTAACAACTGAAATGAAAATAGGGAAAAAATGGGGTACAATGAAGTAATATGGGACCAGAAAAATCATTAATAAAAACTTTTTTGCGTGTTTATAGAAATAAAGAAATGATTTCTTTATATTTTGTTCTTTTGATTCTTGCTGCTCTTTTTACGTTTGTATCTTCTCAATACAATTTTTATTTTGGTTTGTTCTTAATTCTTTTGTACTGCTTAATTGTCATAAATCTTTTTGGTAAATTTGTTAATCTTTCTCGTTTAAGCGCCGAGGAAAAATTTAAAACCGAGGAACGTGATTTAATTATTTCTTCGTTGGAAGATGGCGTAATTGTGTATGATCCAAATTTTACCGTTCTCACAATAAACACTGCCTCTGAAAAATTGTTTGGGGTTTCTTCGGAGGAGGTTGTTGGTAAACAGTTTAATCCTGGCATGACTAAGGTTTCTCGTTATAGAATTTTTGTTCAAACACTATTTCCATCACTTGCCCCGTCAATGACACAATTATCTGAATCTGATAGTTGGCCACAAGTAATAGATTTGTCTTTTGAGAATCCAACACTTGAACTTCGTGTAACATTACACCAAGTTATAAACGAGGATAGGAAGCCAACTGGATTTATAAAGATTATTCACAACATGACGAGAGAGAAAAATCTCCTTCGTTCAAAAACTGATTTTATTGGTGTTGCAGCTCATCAATTAAGAACACCGCTTACAGCGCTTCATTGGGCAATGGAAAGTATTGTTAAATTCTCAGAAAACAACAAAGAGGTTCATGATATAGCGAAAGAGGCTTTGGTTGTTTCTGAGCGCTCTTTAAAAATAACAAACGACCTTTTGGATGTTTCTAAAATT
>CAIYZW010000090.1 GCA_903930725.1 uncultured Bacteroidota bacterium | reverse complement strand
TTTCGGCGGCGGTGGCATAATCAATGGCTGCAATTTTTTCGTTTTCGGCCTTCACAACTTTATTCATGGTTTCCTGCACGTCTTTGGGCGGGTCAATTTCTTTAAGCTCTGTGCGGACAATTTCGATTCCCCAGGTTTTGGTTTCGTCGCAAAGTGTTTTGTGAAGCTCCGAATTAATCTTGCCACGCTCGCTGTTTGCCGATTTCAGAGTAAGCGTCCCAATAATGTTTCTCAGCGTTGTCCGGGCAAGGTTTACAATCTGCAGTTTGTAATTATTCACAAAATACACCGAGTTTTTAACGCTTTCCTCTTCTTCTTTAACTTTAAAATAAACCTGTGCGTCAACCCGTGCATTCAGGTTGTCGTTGGTGATAATTTCCTGAGGCTCGGCATCAACCATTTGTTCGGTGATGTTTATTTGAAACATCCTGTCGATAAATGGGATGATCCAGTGAAAGCCCGGCCCGGCAAAATGATGATATTTTCCGAGTCTTTCGATTAACCCGCGGTGTGTTGGCCGCACTATCCGGATTCCGGAAAAGAAAATTAAAACAACTACGCCAATAATCAATGGTTCCATTTGTTCCTCCTTTTATTAAATTGGTGATAAAATTAAAGATAAAAAGTGTCGAAAACTTCTATTCTCTAAAATGTTTTACATTTCTGTTATTCGGGGAAACGGTTAGAAACAACATTATTTTCTGGTGTCTTTATTTTTCAGGAAAGCTTTCCTGTATTTGTTAAAAACACCCGAGTATTGGCTCTTTTCAAAGTGGAATTGTAACGTTTTTCCTTTCGTCCTTCTTAGCTCATTTTCGAAAAAGGTCCAGATAATAGTATCGTTTTTTTGATCAATTTTTACATTGATTCCTCCACACTCAAAGTTGCCGCATTCATGGCAGCAATAAATCAAAATCAGGTCATTTAAAAGGTGTTCTTTATGCCATTTAAAACGTTCCTCAATCTGCTTTTCTTTGGAATCCTTCGGAAGTGCCGATCTGATCTCCTCGTCGGTTATTGGTTCCAAAAGAAGTCGCTTTAACGTAAATAATTCGGCTTGTTTATCCGGAAAAGAACCCAGAACACCAACCCAGGATTTAAGAAGCGAATCGCGATAGGCAAGAAACATTGTTAATAAATCCGACAGTTGTTGATCATTGATAAAAATCTCCATGAATTCTCTCCATGTCTGGAATGAACCACTTTTTGATATTACCACATCACCGGAACCATTTACTACATCAGACCATTCGCCGGAAGAACTGTAACCCGGATTATTTACAAGTTCTTTAATCTGATGGTGTTTTCTTAGTTTTATTACATCCATTTACATTCGCAGAAATCAATGAATATTTTATCTCCTTTTCCCCCAACCCTCAAAATCAGGAAAAGTGGATTGATTTTCTTTTTATTTTTTCTCAATCAATTTTGCCAGCCCGCTTAGGCTTAATGCGTTTTTTGTTAATGCCGGGTAATCGGCATGGCCGTTATTGGCGATAGATTCCTGCATCTCGGCATCCTCCGTAAATTTGTAATAAATCATCATAAACTGGATTGCTGTTTTCGGCAACGAACGATCCCAGTAATCTTTGTTGAAACGCATAATTTGCAGGCCATCCGCTTGTGCCGTGACATCAAAAACAGGGTCACCACCATTATAAGCCGGCGAGTTTAGTACTTCGGGGGTCATTTTATCATAGGCTTCTTTAAGATAAGGATAAACAAATTGTTGGTCCGACGGCCGGATGTTATAAAAGGCTATTTTTAGCTCCATCACTTCCTGTACAGTAACCGGAATCCAAAATGGTGGCCGGTCAGGATTAAATACAACCAGATTTCCATCACCGTACAAATTGACGCCGGGGGCAATTTCTTTTTCCAAAGGAAAAACCACAAACAAATCACATAATTCCGTAATGGCATTGTCTAAAGGTTCTTCCAATGCCGGGTCATCATCCTGGACTTTATAGCCTTCGTAATTGCAATAATTACTTCCATGGCCGGAAGCTGTGTTGTTGATGTAAAGTTTAAAATCCGGTGGTTCAACGCTCCATTTGGTTTCTTTGCCGTCCGCCAAAAGGAATATTTCGAAATCAAAACGTACTTCTGACCGGATTCCATAATTGCAGTCGCGTTTCCGGTAGTTTTCATCATACGTCCCAAAGTACCACACGTGTAAATCAAAACCTTTTGGTTGCGACAAAACCTTGTTTTCGGAAATAAACCAACCGGCAGCTTTGGCAAGGTTCTTTTCGTAAATGGCTTTTTCGACACCCTCGTACTGCCACAAATTACTTTCGATATTGGTGCTTCCGGACTTGTTTGGCAAGTACTTTTCGGTTTCCTGCGCTGATGCACTTTTTACCTGAATTATTAGTGAAATGATTACAAAAACAAAATACTTCATAATTTTAGTTTTAATTTTTTTGACACCCATAAAGCTGGTATTATCCTAAATCGCTGGCGATGTTCGGCTCAAAGATATGTAAAGAATTTTCACTTCCAGTAAAAACAAAATATCAATTCGGTGTCGGGCAAGCGAGCAAACCGTACGATTAATGGGGTCTGTTTTTAGCGATAAGATGACCCATTGGCCATCAAAGTTTCAACTAATTGATAGTTCCAAAACCCTGATTTTAAAAAATCATCTTGTGGAGTTTTGGAAATTTAATGATCGGATGAATCGAAAGTAAAATATCTGAAAGTCTCATTAATTCTATTGTTATGCGCTGTTTGTTCCTATTTTTGCAACGAATAAAAAACATCAAATATGGCTTATCCTTACCTACCTCCTGACTATTACATGATGGACGATTTGCTGACTGACGAACACAAAATCATCCGGAAAGCTGTCCGCGACTGGGTTACGCGCTCGGTAATCCCTGTGATTGATGATGCAGCCCAAAAAAACGAGTTTCCGCTCAGGTTTGTGAAAGAACTGGGTGAGTTGGGTGCTTTTGGTCCGTTTATCCCCATAGAATATGGCGGTACCGGTCTCGATCATATTTCTTACGGTTTAATCATGACCGAGCTTGAGCGTGGCGATTCGTCCATCCGATCGGCAGCATCGGTGCAAACTTCACTGGTGATGTATCCCATTTTTACTTTTGGAACGGAGGAACAACGCTTGAAATACTTGCCGCTGCTGGCTTCAGGCGAAATTATCGGTTGTTTTGGGCTTACCGAACCCAATCATGGTTCCGACCCCGGAAGCATGGAAACACGGATTGAGGATAAAGGTGATTATTTTATTTTGAACGGCGCCAAAATGTGGATCACCAATTCGCCAATTGCCGATATTGCCGTGGTTTGGGCAAAAGATGAAAAGGGTATTGTTCGCGGATTAATTGCCGAAAAAGGGATGACGGGATTTTCGGCGCCCGAAACACACAATAAATGGTCGTTGCGTGCCTCGGTTACCGGAGAGCTTGTTTTCGACAACGTGAAAATCCCCAGAGAAAACCTCTTCCCGGATATTCGCGGATTAAAAGGCCCGTTAATGTGCCTCAACTCTGCCCGTTACGGCATTGCCTGGGGTGCAATTGGTGCCGCAATGGATTGCTACAACACGGCTTTGCAATATTCGCTGGAACGCAAACAATTTAACAAACCCATTGCTTCCTTTCAGCTTCAGCAAAAAAAACTGGCCGAAATACTCACCGATATTACAAAAGCCCAGCTTTTAGCCTGGCGGCTTGGCGTCCTGAAAAATAACAATAAAGCAACTCCTGCTCAAATTTCGATGGCTAAGCGGAATAATGTAAAAATGGCGCTCGATGTGGCGCGGGAATCACGCCAAATGTTAGGTGCAATGGGAATTACCGGCGATTTCCCTATGATGCGGCATTCGGCCAACCTCGAATCGGTGATTACTTACGAAGGCACCCATGATATCCATCTTTTAATTACCGGAAACGATATTACCGGAATTCCGGCTTTTGAATAACAAGCCTTTCTTCCCAGCTAAGCGGCATTGTAATTGACGTTTAGCTGGGAAAAATGTACGATAAATCAGGATTAACTCTCTTTGTGTTTCCTGTTTTTATAACGCCTTAATTATCATACCAAAGCCAGCCTTTCATCTTCTTACAAAATTGATTTTACAATTGATTTTTCTTGTCAGATAAAAAAACACAAGTACCTTTGTGAATTATTTAACAGTGTTTATTAATAAACAATGGGGGTTTACAGCACATGCAACCAACACATATTGAGCACATTGGAATCGCAGTAAAAAGCATCGAAGAAAGCATTCCATATTATGAAAACATTCTTGGGCTAAAATGTTACGCCATCGAAGAGGTAAAAGACCAAAAAGTTAAAACAGCCTTTTTTATGGTTGGTCAAACCAAGATCGAGCTTCTCGAATCCACCGATCCAGAAGGACCTCTTGGTAAATTTATCGAAAAGAAAGGCGAGGGGATTCATCACCTGGCTTTTGCTTTTGACGATGTGGCCGGAGCACTTAAACAAGCCGAAGAAAAAGGTGTCCGCCTGATTGATCAACAGCCTCGCAAAGGGGCAGAAGGCCTGCAGATTGGCTTTCTTCATCCAAAATCAACATTGGGCGTGCTTACCGAGTTTTGTGGAAAATAATCATCACATTTTAAAAAATAACGAAGTGAATAACCGGGACAAATTACAACAACTCATTGATCTGAGGCAACAAGCCCGCAAGGGTGGCGGCGAGAAACGGATTGATGTCCAGCATCAAAAAGGAAAATACACAGCGCGCGAACGCATCGAAAAACTGCTCGACGAGGGCAGTTTTGAAGAATATGATATGTTCGTCACGCATCGCAGCCACGATTTTGGCATGGAAGATACTGTTTATCTTTCGGATGGTGTTATTACCGGCCACGGTACCATTGATGGCCGGGTGGTTTATGTTTTTTCGCAGGATTTTACAGTTTTTGGCGGTTCCCTTTCGGAGACTTTTGCACAGAAAATTTGTAAAATCATGGATCAGGCGATGAAAGTTGGTGCACCACTCATCGGAATTAACGACTCCGGTGGTGCCCGTATCCAGGAGGGTGTAAAAAGTCTGGCCGGTTATGCCGAAATTTTCCAGCGCAACATTATGGCTTCCGGCGTTATTCCTCAGATTTCGGCCATATTTGGACCATGTGCCGGCGGTGCGGTTTATTCGCCAGCACTCACTGATGTAATTATCATGAGCGATAAAACCAGTTACATGTTTGTAACCGGGCCAAAAGTTACAAAAACAGTCACCGGAGAAGCCATTTCGGAAGAAGATCTTGGCGGTGCTACTGTTCATGCTACAAAATCCGGGGTTGCACATTTCAGGGCCGAAGATGAAGATGAGGGCATCATGCTTATCAGGAAAATGATCGAATATCTGCCTCAAAATAATCTCGAAGACCCGATTGTGACAGCCTGTGATGATCCGATTGACCGTAAAGAAGACGCGCTCAACGAGATGATTCCTGATAATCCAAGCACACCTTATGATGTAAAAGACATCATTTATACCATTGTTGACGATCGTGAATTTTTGGAATTTCATCGCCATTTTGCAAAAAATATCGTGGTTGGCTTTGTAAAATTCAATGGTCAACCTTGTGGCATTGTTGCAAATCAGCCCAATTATTTAGCCGGGGTTCTGGATATTGATGCATCAAAAAAAGCAGCCCGATTTGTTCGTCTTTGCGATGCTTTTAACCTGCCGGTTGTAACTTTGGTTGATGTTCCCGGCTTCCTGCCGGGAAGTGCCCAGGAATACGGCGGTATTATTACAAATGGCGCAAAACTGCTTTTCGCCTACGGCGAAGCAACCGTTCCGAAGATTACCATAACTTTACGTAAATCTTACGGTGGGGCGCACGATGTAATGGGCTCAAAACAATTGCGTGGCGACATAAATTATGCATGGCCATCTGCCGAAATAGCCGTTATGGGTCCAAAAGGTGCTATTGAGGTTTTGGAAGGGCGAAAAGTAAAAGATTTTACAAGCCCACTGGAGGCTGCAAAATATGTCGAACAAAAAGAAAACGAATATCGTGAAAAGTTTGCAAACCCTTATCAGGCTGCAAAATACGGATACATTGACGATGTAATCGAGCCCCGGAATACCCGTTTCAGGATCATCCGAGCGCTGCATACTTTGGCCACTAAAAAGGATACACTTCCACCAAAAAAACACGGTAATATTCCACTCTAAAAATTAAAGCGATGTTAGTAAACGAAATAACTTTTGATTTATCAAATGTAACAGGCTTCACCGTTATGGTTGCGGTTGTTGGCCAGGTGGTGGTTTTTGTGGTTTTGGCCTTGCTTTATTATGTTTATCACGAAATTCC
>CAIYZW010000089.1 GCA_903930725.1 uncultured Bacteroidota bacterium | reverse complement strand
ATAATCAATTCCATCAGTTTCATCCTTGTGAACAAGGATTGTATCAACACCTGAATCCGTTATCTGATCAATATGATCGTTTTCGAGGATAGTCTCGCGATCAATGATAACTTCGGTACGTTCGATCGAAACAACCTCACCTGTATCTTCATCAACAAAATCCTCAATCCACGAACGAACAACGCGGGCAGCAAGCCTGCGGCCCATAAGTTTTTTAAGATTGGCTTTTGTGGCTTTAATTTCCTGAGCTAAATTAAAAATCTCAAGAATATCTTTGTCACTTTCAAAACCGATAGCCCGGAGCAGTGTTGTTACGGGCAGTTTTTTCTTGCGATCAATGTAAGCATACATCACGCTGTTAATATCGGTAGTAAATTCCATCCAGGAACCTTTAAACGGAATAATCCTTGCCGAGAACAATTGCTGTCCGTTGGCATGGAAACTTGTTCCGAAGAAAACACCTGGTGACCGGTGGAGCTGTGAAACCACAACACGTTCGGCACCATTAATTACAAACGTACCTTTTGGCGTCATGTAAGGGATCTGGCCAAGATAAACGTCCTGAATAATGGTTTCAAAGTCTTCGTGTTCCGGGTCGGTACAGTAAAGCTTTAGTTTTGCTTTAAGTGGAACACTGTACGAGAGCCCCCGCTCTATGCACTCTTCAATCGAGTACCTGGGAGGGTCAATAAAATAATCTAAAAATTCGAGAACGAAATTATTCCTTGCATCAGTTATTGGGAAATTTTCGCTGAAAACCTTGTAAAGCCCTTCGTTTACGCGATTTTCGGGGTTTGTTTCCAACTGGAAAAAATCCTGAAATGATTTAATTTGGATATCGAGAAAGTCAGGATAAGTAGATTTAATTTTCGTTTTCGAAAAACTTATTCTTTCATTTATTTCCTTGGCCAATGTTGTATGTTTTTGAGTGTGAAATAATTATGAAATCAAGAATACAAAAGTCTATAATACAAGAAATATAGACTCTATCCGGCAGTGCCGATAGCAGTCTATATTTCTTAAAATTAGAGCCTGTGATAGCTATTTCACTTCAACCTCGGCACCGGCTTCTTCGAGTTGTTTTTTCAGTGCTTCAGCTTCGTCTCTTGAAACACCTTCTTTAATAGCTTTAGGTGCGGAATCAACGAGTTCTTTGGCTTCTTTCAGGCCAAGGCTTGTTAATTCTTTAACGAGTTTTACAACTGCCAATTTCGACTGGCCTGCTGCTTTAATGATAACGTCAAATGCTGTTTGTTCTTCTTCAACTACTTCGGCTGCCATTGCTGGGCCTGCAACTACTGCTGCTGCTGCTGCTGGTTCAATGCCGTAATCGTCTTTCAAAATCTTAGCAAGTTCGTTAACTTCTTTTACTGTCAGACTAACTAACTGTTCTGCAAAAGCTTTTAAATCTGCCATCTTATGATATGTTTTATAAAGTTAAAATTCTTAAATTGAAAAAATAAATTTGTTTAGTTTGATATGAACGGTTATGCTTCTTTTTCTGATAAAGTTTTAAGAATACCAGAAAGTTTCTGGCCACCTGATTGCAATGCACCAATAACATTTTTTGCTGGTGATTGAAGGATGCCGATAATTTCGCCAATAACTTCGTTCTTTGTTTTTATGGTTGCCAAAACTTCGAGTTGATCTTCTCCGAGGTATGTTGATTCTGCAACATAAGCACCTTTAAGGATCGGTTTTTCGCTCTTGAATTTTTTCCTGAATTCCTGAATAAGTTTTGCAGGAACGTTTCCGGTTTCGGTAAACATTATTGAAGTTGAACCATTGAGCGTTTCGTAAAGCTCTTTAAGGTCCTTATTTGATCTTTCCATTGCTTTGTGAAGCAATGTATTCTTAACAACTTTCAGCTGTACTTCTTTTTTGAAGCAAAGTCTGCGCAACTCGCTGGTTGTTTCTACCGTAAGATCAGCAATATCTGTCAGGTAGAAATTTGAAGCTGCGTTGAGTTGCTGCGAAAGTGACTCGATAATTTTAGTCTTTTCTGCTCTGGTCATTGTATGCTCTCCTTTTTAACCTGATCTTATAAACTTACTGATTTTGGATCGATTTGTACGCCGAAACTCATTGTGCTCGACATAAAAATACTTTTCACGTATGTACCCTTTGCGGATGAAGGTTTCAATTTGACAATAGTTTGAATTAATTCCTTGGCGTTGTCAAGGATCATACTGTTCTCAAACGATACTTTGGCTACTGATGCGTGGATAATTCCGGTTTTATCAACTTTAAAGTCAATTTTACCAGCTTTAACCTCATTTATAGCTTTTCCGATTTCCATTGTCACAGTTCCTGTTTTTGGGTTTGGCATAAGGCCTCTGGGGCCGAGAATTCTACCAAGTGGTCCAACTTTAGGCATGACACTGGGTGTTGTAATTACAACATCGAAATCTGTCCAACCTCCTTTAATCTGGTTGATATAATCATCCAAACCAACGAAGTCGGCTCCAGCGGCTTTTGCTTCTTCTTCCTTGTCAGGTGTACAAAGCACCAACACTCTTACTGTTTTTCCGCTTCCGTGTGGAAGAGTAACTGAACCCCTCACCATCTGGTTTGCTTTTCTTGGGTCAACCCCAAGGCGAACATCCAGATCAACAGAAGCATCAAATTTTGTATGCGTTATGTTTTTTACAACTTGTATCGCATCCGCCAGAGCATAGGTAGCATTTTTGTCGAATTTCGCTAAAGATTCTTTTCGTTTTCTAGTCAGTGTTCCCATTTTGCGAATCCTGTTTTTAGATTATTAAATGCTAATCGAACTGCTGTTAATTTTTAGCAATTGCTGATTCTCCCTTAACCGTAATCCCCATACTTCTTGCTGTACCGGCCACCATGCTCATCGCACTTTCGATGGTAAAGCAATTTAAGTCTTTCATCTTGTTTTCAGCTATTTCCTGCACCTGTTCTAAGGTAACAGCAGCTATTTTTTTACGGTTAGGTTCGGCAGAACCTTTCTTTTGCTTGGTTGCTTCTAACAGCTGAATAGCAACTGGCGGTGCTTTTATTATGAAATCAAAGGATTTGTCCTTGTAAACAGTAATGATCACAGGAAGTAGCTTTCCAGCCATTTCTTGTGTACGACCATTAAACTGTTTGCAAAACTCCATGATGTT
>CAIYZW010000088.1 GCA_903930725.1 uncultured Bacteroidota bacterium | reverse complement strand
GTTTATCACAGCGAGTTTTAGTTTCTCCATCTTTAAATTTCGATCCATCGAGTAAACCAGACTAGTGTTTTCGATATACTCCAGAATTGCGAGCGAGCGCTCAAGTAACTTTTTTCGTTTTTTGATGTCCAGCTCACTTTCGGTAAGTTCTTCGGCCAGAAGGAAAAAGATGTCAGCCAGCATTTCAAAATTATCGCAGTTCAATTTACCTGCCAAAGGAAATTTCTGAATAAAACTGGCGAATGGCATAAAGGCAAGCTCGTCAAAAGTAAGACCTAATTCATTTTTCAATTCATGGTTTGCTGCTTCAATTCCCGAATTTGATTGCCCACTGGTTTTTATCCCAAGTAACCCGGTGAGAATTTTTCCAAGCACCCGCCCGAGTTGGGAAATTTGCCGTATTAAATAGTCTTCCTGATCCATTTGTTTGGGTTGTTAAAGGTGTGTGGGTATCAGATTTTCAAATGCTCATCCCAAATTTTGTAATTCCGGCAAAATCATCACCTGAGATAAAACGTCGAAAGATCAAAATTACCTCCAAAGCCAATGTTTACGCCAAAAGTAACCACCAAATCCTGTGGGCCGTTATCGGAATTATCGTTAAAATTATTGCCAAATGAAGCATAAACCAACTTATTATTACCAAACTGATATTGTATAAGGCCATTTATTTTATAGGTGCTTTCATAAATGGAGTTTGAAATTCCCATCCGGTTGATGGCTTCGACACCAAACGAAAACTTGTCAGCAATTTCGTATTGTAGCTTCATCCCAAAATCGAGCGTATTCATGTTTTCCAATAAACCAACAGTTTCGTCCTTCTGGTAATAAATCTCATTATAAAACAAGTAACGGACTAAAAAATATGTTGCCAGATTTGAGGATTTATCCCTGGAAGTAAATACGTTACCGCCGATGTTCGACCAAAATCCCGCACGGTACAGCCTTGTACTGTCAATTTTGTTATTGTCAGAATTTATCGAAAGCCCTCCGCCAATGTCCCATTTGAGGCCAGTGCGTTCATTCATTTCACCGAAGGTTTTGTCGAGATCATCGGTGCTCCCGATACTTTTATGTTCATTGTCAAAAGCTTCGTTCAAAGCTGATTTTAAGGAATCAAGCTCATTTTGAAGTCCTCTCAGCTTATTGATTACTATTATCTTTTGATTTGTAGCTTCAGCCTGACCAATTCCGCCTGCTTTAAAAAGCTCATCAAGTTTTTGAATTTCGGAAATGGTGTTTCTTCTTTCCATTTCGAGAAAAACATAACCGGCATCATCATTAAAATAAGCATTCAGGTTTTTATAAACGGCTTCATGAATTTCGCGAAGTTTAGATAAATATTCCTTCTTTTTTTCAGGATCAACCTTGCCTCTCAACAATGTCGTTTGAAAGCCAATTCCATATCTGCACAAATCTTCGGCATCGGCAAATCCTTTTACAATCCCTCCCGAAATACTTGTTGTTCTGAAAAAAGTAAACACGTTTACTGTATCAAAATCCTTTTCGAAGTTCAATTCTTTAGCATTTTTGGTCCACCAAAAAGGAGTTACACTAAACCCAAAATTGTTTGGCAGCGCTGAGAAATTATCGGAAGCATTTTGGATTGAAGTATAAAATTCCGGTGCTGAACCAGGCTCGACAATTTCGGCGGGCGATGTATTCATTAACAAAAAGGCAGGATTCGTCGGACTTTTCAACAAATCCAACGTAATGTCCTTAACCTGGATATTTATGGTGTCGGTTGGTTGCTGCGCAAAAACCGGAAAGGCACGGACACTAAGCAGCAAAGGTAAAATCAGGTTTTTCATAATTCATGTCTATAAAACTGTTACTGTATAAAATACATTGAAAACCGACCCGCTACCTTTTGTTTTACTGGTAAATTTGGTGCTAACCCGACTTGAACTGCTTTCGTAAACATCAACTTCCAGGGAGATATCCAGCTCTTCGGTTTTATTATCTCTGATGTCGTTGATGGTGGTGTGAATTTCGATCGAATTATATTTTATGTTGCCGATGCTTCCTAGAACCCGCGCGCTGACGCTGTTATCGAAGGAGCAAAGGACTTGCGTAGTTCCGTCATTTTTCTTTAAATGTACGGTTGTAACCGAAGGTTGCCCATACCCACAAGCCAGATCAATTAAAAGATTGCCGCTTGTTTGTGTCATTAAAATGTCGTTGTCGAAAAAGTTTGCCATAAGATTTGATTTTTAAATTATTACTACGATTTTTAAATTAGGATTTATCACCATGCTGGTTTGAACTTTACAGATTCAAAACTTTGGATGAATGAATAATTGTTTGATTTTCAGATTTTTTTTACCGAAAAGCAAATATAAGTACAAAACAGCATTCAAAACAAGTAAACTGCAAAGTTTCCTTTAATTCATCCGGCAGATGCTTAACTCCCAATGGGAAAGTATTTTTTTAAAAGCATAAATTAGATTGCCGGAAGCTATCACAGCCATTCCCGGGTTTTTAGTTGGTTATCAAAATCATTATGAATGGTTTAAAAAAAAAGTTATACGTTTAAAGATCAATTTTAAGTGAATACTTGTTGAAAATTTTTTATTTTTGACATGATATGATTTTATTAATATTCCCGGGTTTTCCGGGAACTAAAAAGCACTACCGTTGATTAGTCGTTTTTAGTTGTTGATAAATCCTATCCGATTAAAATTATGTCATTAATTTTATCCTTTATGAAGAAAATTAATCTCACGCTTCTCTTGCTGCAACTGGCCTTCCTGGTTCAGTTACACGCCCAAAAATCCGAAGTTAAATTTGGAAAAGTAAACGAAGATGATTTAAAAATGACGGTTTACGCTGCCGATTCCTCGGCCCACGCTGTAATACTGTTCGATTATGGCGAAACCAGTTTTCGGTACGATGTAACCGGCGATAAAGGCTGGCAACTCGAATTTGAACGAACTGTCAGGATTAAGGTTTTGGATAAAGAAGGCGTTTCGGCAGGTGATTTTCATATCAGGCTATACCACGATGGCAGCACCTCAAAAGAGAAGATTACCGATATTGATGGAATTACCTTTAATCTCGAAAACGGGAAAGCCACCAAAACCAAACTGGAAAAGAAAAACATCATGCAAAAGGATGAAGACAAATTCCATGTTGGTTACACTTTTGCCATGCCCAATGTACGCGAAGGTTCGGTGATTGATGTTCGTTATAAAATCGAATCGGATTTTCTTTTTAATCTTCAGCCCTGGCGATTTCAGTACGATATTCCTGTCCAATGGTCAGAATATCTGGTTAGCATCCCCGAGTATTTTATTTACAACCACACCATGTTGGGTTACAATTCTTTATTTATTAGTGAGATAACCGATACAAGGGCCAACCTTGTCTTTACAACCAAATCCAGAAGCGATGGTGGTGTTACAAAAACAAGTTATGAGCAGGAAACCGTTGAATATAAAGTGAAACGTCACAATGTTGCAATGAAGAATGTACCATCCTTCGAGGAGGAAGATTATCTGACTACACCTGATAATTATCTGAACACTTATTCCTTTGAACTGGCTTCGACCAAGAGCAGCGATAACGTTTACAAGGATTACACAAGAACCTGGGAAAAGATAAATGAACTGATGCTTGAGAGTGAGAAATTTGGAAGAGCTATTCATCCTAAGGGGTTTATAGCTGATGCCGTTGAAATGAAAACTGCTGGGATGACCACCGATAAGGAGAAAACCCTGGCAATTCTCGATATGGTAAAAAAGAAGGTCCGCTGGAATGGCTATAATTCAGAATCTGCCGATGATTTACGCAAAGCCTGGAACGACGGCAGCGGATCGTCGGGTGAGATAAACCTGATTTTAATCAATGCCTTGCGCTCGGCCAAAATTAACACAACACCTGTGGCGCTGAGCACCCGTAAAAATGGTTTTTTAAATCCTGTACATCCTTCGATTTCCGATTTTAACTATGTGGTAGCCTGCGTGGTTACCGACGGAGATACGATGCTTGTTGATGCCACCGAACCACTGGCACCAGCCGGATTGTTGCCCGAAAGATGCCTGAACGACAAAGGCCGCTTAGTCTCCGAATCAAATCCGGGCTGGATGAGCCTGAAGCCAAAGGCAAGCGACAAACATTCGTGCACCTACAACTTTACCCTGGATGCCGAAGGTGCCGTTAAAGGCCAGGCCAAACACATCCGCGATGGCTATAATGCCCTCAGGTTCCGGAAAGATGTTGCCTCGGCAACTTCGGTTGACGAATTTTACAAACAAAAAGCAAAGAATATTACCAACCTCGAATTTACTTCAAAACTTATTCCGACCCTCGACAGCATTTATAAGCCTGTAGAGGAAAATACCGAATTTACCATTGCTGATGCCGTTGATATGAACAGTGATCTGATCCTGATTAATCCGATGATGTTCGAAGCAACCACATCAAACCCGTTTAAACTCAAAGAACGTGTGTACCCTGTCGAATTTTCGTACCCGACTACTGAAACCATAATTTCGAACTGG
>CAIYZW010000087.1 GCA_903930725.1 uncultured Bacteroidota bacterium | reverse complement strand
GGGTCAACCATGCCGCAGCCAAGTATTTCGACCCAGCCGCTTTGCTTGCATATTTTACAACCAACGCCGCCGCAAATCATACACGTTACGTCCATTTCGGCCGAAGGCTCGGTAAACGGGAAATACGAAGGGCGGAAACGGACTTTGGTGTCCTTGCCAAAAAATTCCTGTACAAAATAGTAAAGCGTTTGTTTGAGGTCGGCAAACGAAACATTGTGGTCAACATAAAGGCCTTCGACCTGGTGAAAGATACAATGCGCACGGGCTGAGATGGCCTCGTTGCGGAAGACGCGCCCCGGCGAAACCGACCTGATGGGTGGTTTTGAGTTTTCCATTACACGCACCTGAACCGATGAAGTATGCGTGCGAAGGGCAATTTTATCGGTGCCTTTTGCGCTGTCGTCAACAAAAAAAGTGTCCTGCATATCGCGGGCAGGGTGCTCTTCGGGGAAGTTAAGCGCGGAAAAGTTGTGCCAGTCGTTTTCGATTTCGGGACCTTCGGAAACTGTAAAACCAATCCGGGCAAAAATATCAAGAATCTGACGCCGAACAATCGAAAGCGGGTGACGTGCGCCTAATTCCGAAAAATCAACAGGCATTGTAAGGTCGGGTTCCTTTTCAGCTTTACCAGTCGAACTGCTTTGCAGTTCTTCCTTCAAGAGATTAATCCTGTCCTGAGCTTTGTTTTTAAGCTCATTAAGCGCCATTCCGATTTCCTTGCGCTCTTCGGCGGCCACATCCTTAAAATCGTTGAATAATGCAGGAATAATTCCTTTTTTACTCAAATATTTGATGCGCAATTCCTCAACCTGATCGAGCGAATCGGTGGTGAAAGTCTCAACCTGCCTGAGTATTTCGTCAATTTTGCTTTTCATAAAAATGAAAACTTAAATCCTTCAAAAAAAATATAAGATTATTTCTTGATCTCGATGGTCATTTTGACCTTTTGAACCGGACTATCACCGGCAGCAGTTTTAACAGCGGCAATTTTATCAATTACATCAAGTCCTTCGGTAACTTCTCCATAAACGGTGTAAGCGCCATCGAGATGCGGTGTGCCACCAACAGTTTTGTAAGCTTCGCGCTGCTCAGGCGTATATTTCACTCCTGCGCGCTGTTCCATGTTATCGAGGGTGGCATCATCGTAAACCTGACCCTGCACAACATAAAACTGTGATCCCGACGAGGATTTGGTTGGATTAACCTGGTCGCCCATACGTGCAGCAGCAAGCGCACCTTTTTTGTGAACATGGGCCGGAAGAATTTCGGCCGGAACAGTGTAACCCGGGTCAAGACGGCCATCGGCATTCTGTCCACCCTGGATCATGAAATTTTTAATTACCCTGTGGAAGAATGAATCTTTAAACCAGCCTTCTTTTACTAGCTTGATAAAGTTATCGCGATGCTGTGGCGTGTCGTTAAACAAAACACCTTTCATATCGCCGTAATCGGTGTGAATGATGAACTTGGTCATTTTATTGGTATGATTATTTAGTATGAAACAACTACTGAGGCTGATTAGAATTATGAATAGCGCTAAAAATAAAAATTCCTTTTTCATTGCTTTGATTTTTAAATTTTTGCAAAAAAAAGGAATTTTTGCCAGAAATGGCCAAGAAAATTGCGATGATAGCGAAATTAACTGCTATTTATCGAGAAGTGTGATGGTCATTTTGATGTCTTTTTCGGGTCTGTTGCCGGCTCCGGTTTTGATGGCCGCAATTTTATCAATAACATTCAGGCCTTCGATTACTTCACCGAAAACGGTATATTGGGTGTCGAGAAATGGCGTTCCTCCAATAGTTTGGTAAGTGTTTATCTGGTCGGCAGTGTAATTTGCACCAGTTGACTGAACGATGTTGTTTAACTCAGGGGCTGTAATTTTTTTGCCCTGAACAATATAAAACTGGGAACCTGACGACCTTCGTTGGGGATTCATCTGATCGCCCTGACGTGCTGCAGCAAGTGCGCCCTTTTTATGATAATACTCTGGCCTGAATTCGGCTTCGACAGTATAGCCGGGACCACCAATACCAAGTTGCTGGCCGGCTTTGGCATTTTTTGAGTCCGGGTCACCGCCCTGAATCATAAAATCTTTTATCACCCTATGAAACAATGTTCCATTGTAAAATCCATCCTTGATGAGCTTGATAAAATTATCGCGGTGTTTGGGTGTTCCGTCATAAAGTAAAACAGTCATATTGCCAAAATCGGTTTTGATGAGCACTTTCAGGCCTTGATTTGCTTCAGTTGCAGCCTGGGGAGTTTCGGCAGGGGTAGCAGTTTGTGCGGCAGGAACTTCTGTTTTAACAGCAGGGTCGGCAGCTACTACTTTTTCTTTATTTTCCGTTTCAGGAGTACTGGTGTTACAAGCCATGAACGAAAAGCCGAAAAGGCTTATCATTCCAAAAATAATGAGATTTTTCATGGTAAAAATACTTTCAGATTATCTGTTTGAATTTCAATTTTTGTTAGTGATAGAAGTAACTTCAAAAACCAAAAAATATTTTAAAAGGATTTAGAAAGGCTCAGAAGATTTTAAAACCTGCTGATTTTAAATTGAGAAAATAAACCCACAGGGAGGATTATTTGTTTTGAGGTTTTCCGCGTTCCTCGATGAAGCATCGGCGGCAGAGCGGCTCGTAGCTATCCTTCTCGCCAAGCACCACAAGCTTGTCGCCGGCAATGGTGCGGTGCGAATATTGGGCAAGGTTTCCACAACGGATACAAATGGCATGAACTTTTGTAACATATTCGGCAGCAGCCATGATCGAAGGAATCGGACCGAAGGGCTTTCCCATAAAATCCATGTCAAGGCCGGCAACAATTACCCTGATGCCGCTGTTGGCCAGTTGGCCGCAAACCGACGACAGTTCGGAATCGAAAAACTGCGCTTCATCAATGCCAATAACGTCAACATCGTTGTTTACCATGAGCAGAATCTGTGATGACGACTCAACCGGAGTTGATGGGATTGTGGTGGAATCGTGCGAAACAACGTTTTCGACATCATAACGCACATCAACGGCGGGCTTAAAAATTTCAACCTTCTGACGTGCAATCCGGGCACGCTTCAACCTGCGGATTAATTCTTCGGTTTTGCCCGAAAACATTGAGCCACAGATTACTTCAATCCAGCCCCTGCGTGCAGAAAGGTCTATTTTACTTTCGAGAAACATGCAAATGATTTTTACAAAACTTTTTAAATCCGGAAACCAAAAACCAATGCAAAGATATTTTTTAAAACCTTCCGGCCAAAGTGTTGCAGTGCCAATTTATAAAATCTTAAAATTACCAAGTCGTTGGTAAAAAAGTGCCGGAAATTTTATTTCCCTCCGTGGAAGTTTACATCTGATTTTGAAATGCTGTTATTTGGTTGATATTTTTGGCTTTAGATAATCTTTTAAAACTGATTTCGTTAGCTTCAACAAATTCGTAAAAATAAGTTAAAACAGAAAATTCCGAAATTTTATTCAGATGTACAAAGAAAGGCTCAGGGACGAAATTTCCGATCTGATCGAAAAAATCAGGATGGATTGGGACAGGATAAAAAGCCAGAGTCCGGGAATACATAAAATTGATAAAGATATCATTTCCAACGATATCAGAAGTTTGTATGATTTAATTTACGAAATTGACTTTGATAGACCCGAACCAAAAATATCGAAAAAATCTGAGTCATCATACCTCGAAAACATTGTACCTTCCGTAAAAACATACGTGCCACCGCCATCAGAATACACTCAAAATCCTAAACTTACACCTGTCGTAGCCGAAAATCCGGCTATCGAAATATTAGCTCAAAATAATCAAACCGATGAAATTGAGGTCTATTTAGAACAGACCGTTGTGGAAATGGAAGTAATTGATCTGCCGGTTGAAACCCAAAGGATTCAAAGTAACGAAAACGGTTGGTCTGATTACAAAATTGAGAACCAAAAAGAACATGCTAACCATTCGAAAAATCGGGTAAAAAGCACGATTGATCTTTTTACAGCACCAAAAACCATTGCCGATGTTTTTCAGAATACCAGCGACAACAGTTATGCCGCACGAATGCAGAAAAACCCGATAACCGATATCAAAACAGCCATTGGAATTAACGAAAAGTTCCTGTTCATCAATTCTATTTTTGGTGGTGAGATTTCGGTGTACAACAAAGCCATCGAAAAGCTCAACCAGTTGCCTGATTATTACCTTGCATTACATTTTATCGAAGAGCTAAAAGCAACTTACGAAAAGGAAAACAACAAGGATTCATTTACCAGATTATTGGATATTGTGAAAAGAAAATATCTTTAATCTGCCTTCGGCTTTATTGGTGCACAATTTGGGTATCCTGATTACCACATTATTTCATACTCTGACCTCTGGCAATTTTGTTAAAAGTATTTAATAATCAATAATTTGCATTGCACAATTGATAATCAGCATAAATTTGCAAACTTAACATTAGCAAACAGTTCTTAATTTATTTTAAAGTGGGCAACCTATTAGCCCTTTTCTTGTCTAAACAAAAGTTTAACTATTAAAAACACATCTACATGAGACAAATTTTAACGCTATTGATGATAGCATTTTTTTTAAGTGCCGGTTATGTTTCCTTTGCCGGAAACCCTGACCAGAGCATGATTACTGATCAACTGAAACAGAAAATCGAAGCTTCTGACAAGAGTGAAATGATCAGGATCAATATTACCTTAAAACAGCAATTTGATTCGCAGAAACTTTTAAACGAAGTTAAAACTATGAGCAAATCCGAAAGACGCGCTCATGTAATTTCGGTTCTTAAAGATTTCAGCACGTTTTCGCAGGAAGGCGTTGTTGCCAGTTTGAACGATTTACAAAGAAGTGAATCGGTAAAACAGGTTACAACATATTGGATTGCAAATGTGATAAACTGTTTCGCCACCAAAGAAGCCATTTCGGAATTGGCCAAAAGAGGTGATATTTCGAGTATTGATTACGATGAATACCGTATTTTAATTGACCCGCAGGAAAGTAAAAATGCCTTTATCACTGAAGGAACTCCGGGCAGCCGCGAAATTACCTGGAATGTCCTTAAAATTAATGCCGACGATGTATGGGCTTTAGGTTTTAACGGCGATGGAATTATTGTAGCGGTAATTGATACAGGCGTTAATTATAACCATGTCGACCTTGCTGACCACGTTTGGACTGACCCTGATTATCCATATCACGGATATGATTTTGTAAATAACGACAATAACCCAATGGACGACCACGGCCACGGAACCCATTGTTCGGGAACTGTTGCAGGCGACGGTACTGCCGGCTCAAAAACCGGTGTTGCTCCCGAAGCTACGATAATGTGCTGCAAAGTGCTTGATGCCGGCGGTGGTGGTAACGAAAGTGGCGTTTGGGCTGCAGTTGAGTTTAGTGTTGAACATGGTGCTGATGTAATGAGCTTATCATTGGGATGGCAGCATTCATGGGGACCAAACCGCTCGGTTTGGCGTGCAACTTTTGACAATTCGATGGCTGCCGGAATTATTGCCTCTGTAGCCGCAGGCAACGAAGGCGACCAACAGGGAAGCTACCCGATTCCTGATAACGTAAGAACTCCGGGCGATCTTCCTCCATCATGGCTTAATCCTGATCAAACCCTTGTTGGCGGAGTTTCAGGAATTGTTTGTGTCGGCGCAACCGATGTCAGCGATAACCTTGCAGGTTTTTCGAGTCGCGGGCCTATGGATTGGTCAGCTATTTCGCCTTATAACGATTATCCTTACCAACCCGAAATCGGATTGATTCGCCCGGATATTTGTGCTCCCGGCGTAAATATCAAATCACTGGAATATTCCAGTAATACCGCTTATGCTGATGGCTGGAGCGGAACATCAATGGCAACTCCGGCCAATGCTGGATTGATTGCCCTCATGCTTCAAAAAAATAATCTCCTCACACCAGAGCAAATAAATCAAACCCTCGAAGAAACTGCTTTAAAATTTACACCACTTAAAAATAACAATTCCGGTTCGGGGCGTATTAATGCTTTAGCTGCTGTTGAAGCTACTTCGATGCCAGGACCAAGTTATTACTCACATTCCATTAACGATCCTGCTGGAAATAATAACGGCATCCCGGATCCCGGCGAACAAGTTCTTTTAACTGTGGCTATGGGAAATTTCAGTGATGAACCTGCCGATGGTGTAAATGTTGTGCTTACTTCCGAATCATCCTATGTTATTATAACTGACAATTCTGAATTATTTGGAAATTTTGGTCTGGAAAGTATCATCGAAATCGAAAATGCTTTTGCTTTTCAGGTTGCCAACAATATTCCCGGTGGAGAAGTAATCAAGTTTTTTCTTACAGCTACAAATGCCAACGATACATGGCAAAGTAGTTTTACTGTCACAGCCAACGGAGTTACCCTCGATGTTGGCAGCCTTGTAATTTATGATGCCAGCGGCAACAACAACGGTAGCCTCGACCCTGGTGAAACTGTTGATATTCTTATCCAGACAACCAACAACGGACAAATTGACGCACCTTTTGCGCTGGCAACATTAACCTCGCCAACCACCGAAATTACCATTAACAGCGCCAGCTTTACTTTCGAAACTATCGCTGCCGGACAAACTGAAACGGCCACCTTTAATATTACTGTTAATCCTGCAGCCGCCATCGGAACTGTTGTTGAATTAAATTATTCGGTTACTTCGGGATATTATTCGGCAACAGCACAGTTTTTACCAAAAATCGGACTGATTGTCGAAGATTTCGAAACCGGTGACTTCAGTTCCTATGATTGGGCATTTTCAGGTAACCAACCCTGGACTGTTTCATCAACCGGCGCTTACGAAGGAACATACACTGCAAAATCAGGAACCATCGCCGACGACCAATCTTCGGAAATGAAACTAACGATGGAAGTGGCAAATAACGATTTTATTTCGTTCTACCGAAAAGTTTCATCAGAGGCAACCTACGATTTCCTTCGTTTTTACATTGATAATACGATGAAAGAAGAAATTTCGGGCGAAGTAGCATGGGCACGGGTTTCGTATCCTGTAACCCCTGGCACACATACTTTCCGCTGGGTTTATATTAAAGATGTTTACGTAGTAAGTGGCAGCGATTGCGGATGGGTTGATTATATCGAATTACCCGCCGAGGTAAATGAAACCATGACCGTAAATGCCGGAAATGATGCCACCTCATGCCAAGGATTAGATTTCCAGCTCAATGCTTTTGCACAGAATTTTACTTCACTTTTGTGGACAACCTCAGGAAGTGGCAGTTTTAATAACAATGCTGTTTTAAATGCAGTTTACACACCAGGCGCACAGGATTATGCAGCTGGATCGGTAATACTTTATGTTACAGTTTACGGTGCTGGCGGCCAAAATCTTTCCGACAATCTGGTTTTAAGTTTTATGCCTTTGCCTGAACCGGCAGCAGCTATTACTGGCGACAACTGGGTTTGTATGGAAGGCAACAATGTTTATTCGACCCCAACTTTGGCAAATGCAACTTTATATCAATGGGATTTGACGCCACACGCTGCAGGAACAATTTCAGGAACCGGAGGAAATGAGGTTTCGATTAATTGGGCAGTTGGCTACACAGGTTTGGTAGCCTTAACTGTTGAAGGTATGAACAATTGCGGTGGCGGTGGCGTTTCTCAAGAACTTCAAATACAGATTGACGATTGTACCGGAATTAATCAAATCCTTGCCGAAACCGGATTTGCAATTACACCAAATCCTTCGGATGGTATTTTTAACCTTAATTTCGGTAAAATTGCCAGTGGCGAATATCACATTACCATTCTTAACATGACTGGTGAAGAGGTTTTTAAAACCTCAGTTTCAGGCAAAAATCACGAAACCATCAATGTTTCTGAACTTAAAAGTGGTATCTATTTTATGCTGATTGACAATGGCTTAACACGCAAAACCCAAAAGTTAGTCATCCAGAAATAAACACTAATTTTGCAAAAAAATTAAATTATCGGGTTGTATTTAAAATGATTAGTAAAGTCATCCCAATTTTTAGAAGTTGTTTGTGGGAATTAGCCATCATGGCTGGTTCCAGCAGGTTTCTTTAAAACATGGGATGACTTTATTTTTTGTTCTCGAACGACCTTTTTTCATTATAACCAAATCAAAACATGAAAAAGATTTTACTATCATTAACCGCATTTCTGCTTGTTACCTGCCTGCTAAATGCCGGCACAGTCGAAAAAACCTACCACTTTTCAAATCCAAATATTTCTGAAGCCAATGGTTATCAGATGATTTCGTTTGAAAACACCCTGATCACCGGAATTGCCGGCGAACCTGCCCTTCCGTATCAATCGGTTGCCCTGCTCCTACCTGCCGGTTACTCAGCCAATAATATCGAAATCATTGCAGGTAATGAAGTAGTTCTTGACGGAACCTATCAGATTTATCCTCAACAGCATTCACAGCCCACTTCAAAAGGCGAATCGGGAATTTTTGTTAAAAACGACTTTTTATATCGCAGCGACATTTCATATCCTGCCAGTCAGGTCGGGAAATTATCAACCCAGTTTATGAATGGTTTTGCTGTTGCGATGTCGGCTTTTACACCTTTAAAATATAATCCTGCAACCGGAAAAGTTTCTTATTATGAAACCGTAACTGTTGTAGTAAAAACCATTTCTGATTTAAAATCATCAACAGCGCTTCATAACATCAACACATCAAAAGCTGTAAAAGAAAGACTGACATCGCTGGTTCAAAACAGTGAAATGATCAGCACCTATCCTATCCGCGATAACCGCACCGATGATTATGATATGATTATTGTTACACCTTCGCAGTTTGAAGCCAGTTTTGCTCCTTTGATTTCGTTTTACGCAGTGCGTGGAATGAATGTAAAAGTTGCCACAACACAATACATTTATTCGTCCATGACAGGACAGGATAATCCTGCCAAAATCAGAAATTATTTTATTCAGGAATACCAGAATCACGGAGTACAGCATGTGTTTTTAGGTGGTGATGTTGAGCATGTTCCATACCGCGGTTTTTATTGTCATGTTCAATCTTCATCAGTTTATGAAGACGACAATATTCCTTCCGACCTTTATTATTCAGCCCTCGATGGAAATTGGAATACCGATGGTGATGGAAAATGGGGAGAAATTGGTGAAGATGATCTTTTGCCTGAACTTGGCGTAGCAAGGTTTGCTTTTAGCTCCGCAGCCGAACTTACAACAATGCTTCACAAAACTACAATGTATCAGGGAACTCCGGTGTTGGGAGAGTTGCAAAAACCACTTCTTGCCGGTGAATGGCTTTATGGAGATCCGTATGAAACCTGGGGATCAGATTATCTTGAACTTTTAATTGGAAACCGCACCGACAATGGTTACGAAACCACCGGAATCCCTCTAACTGACAACATCGAACGCCTTTACGATGAAGACGGAACATGGTCGGCAAGCACACTCCTTCAAAAAATAAACACCGGGAAATCCTTTATTCATCATGTCGGACATGCAAACAGCACTTACACCATGAAAATGGGCAATTCAGATATTACCAATGCCAATTTTTCGCAGGTTAACGGAATTATTCATAATTATACCCTCGTTTATTCGCATGGCTGCGACTGCGGTGCTTTTGATGAAAGCGATTGTATTGCCGAACGTATGGTTAATATCGACAACTTTGCTGTTGCACTTGTGATGAACACACGTTACGGCTGGTTTAACGAAGGACAGACCGAAGGACCAAATGCACATCTTCACCGCGAATTTGCTGATGCCCTCTATACCAAAAAAGAAAATCATATCGGGATGGCACACTCCATTTCGCGGATTGAAACCTCACCATGGGTTAATGCTCCCGGACAATGGGAAGAAGGCGCTTTACGCTGGTGTTTTTATGATGCAAACGTACTTGGCGATGCAGCTCTAAGAATCTGGACTACCGAACCTATCGCAATAACTGCGAATTATCAGGCCGCATTGCCTATCGGCGTACCTTCAATCTCTGTTACAATTAACGGTGGCGGCAACTATGTTGAAGGTTTTTCGTGTGTTTTTATGAAAGACGGCGTAAATTATGGCACTGGATTTACCAATGCCGCCGGCGTTGCTGAGATTGTTTTTACAACTCCTCTCACCAATGTTGGCGATGCTACAATTTATGTTGCAGGATATAATTGTCAGGTTACCGAATTTCCGGTAACGGTTATCCCGAATACCGGCGCTTTCGTAGTTTATGCTTCATCAACAATTAATGATGTAAACGGCAACAACAACGGTATTCCGGAATATACCGAATCCATTCTTCTATCTTCAGAAATGAAAAACGTAGGAACGGTTCAGGCCAATAATGTTGTTGTAACATTATCATCCGCCGATCCTTATGTTACGATTACCGACAATACCGAAAACTTTGGCAATATCGCCGGAGGTTCTTCAGTTACGATCGAAAATGCTTTCGCATTTACAATTGCCGGTAATATTCCCGACCAACATATCGTAAATTTTACAATGGTGGCTGTTGGCCAGGATTCATGGTCATCTGATTTTTCGGTGACAGTTTCGGCACCACAGCTTGGTATGGCAAATTTTGTCATCAATGATGCCGTAAGCGGCAATAACAACGGATTACTCGATCCGGGCGAAACCGCCGATATGATTATTATTGTCGAAAATGAAGGTGGCGCAGAGGCATATCAGGTTATGGCCGGATTGATCTCGAACAGCATTTATATTACAGTAAATAATGGAACTGCACAGGAACTCGGAGATTTAGTTTCAGGAAATACGGCTCAGGCAACTTTCTCAATTAACGCAGCTGCCAACATTCCGGCTGGTTATACTGCCGAAATGGTTGCTCAGATTGAGGCAATGTATGGAATTGAGGCCACCGAACAATTCTCGCTGGTCTTTTCTGATTATTGCGAAGCTTCGACAACTACAGAGGACGAATATATTTCAAAAATTGTTTTCGGAACAATCAATAATTCAAGCGGATGGCAGGGTGCTGTGGCAAATTACACAAACCTGAGCACAGTGATGAACCCGGGCGCATCTCAACAAATGGTTGTGACCAATGGTACACCATGGGCCAGCGATATTGTAACGGTTTGGGTTGACTGGAACCGGAATTATGAATTTGGTGATAACACAAATGAATCCTATAATTTAACCAACGTTGGTGGAACAGGTGCTTCTTTCCAGGGGAATATAACTGTTCCTAATAACCAGTTTGGCGGACAGTACCGGATGAGAGTCAGAATGACATACAGCACAGCCCCAACACCATGCGGCGAAGCTTCTTATGGCGAAATTGAAGACTATTCGTTGTTAGTTAGCGGAGGCATCCCACTTGGGATAAACGTTAATTGCGATCCCGACCAGATTTGTGTGGGTGGTTCAGCACAGATGGTTGCAAATCCTACCGGTGGTAGCGGCGTTTATACTTTTAGCTGGACACCAACCACCGGATTGAGCAATCCTAATATTTACAATCCTGTAGCTTCGCCATCCACAACCACAACCTATACCGTAAATGTAAACGACGGCATACAGACTATTTCTGCTCAGGCTACAATTACAGTTCATCAACTTCCGGCCACTCCAACAATTGAACTGGTGGGAAATTATACGCTTCAATCTGATGCGCCTACAGGAAACCAGTGGTACAATAGCCTGGGAGCGATTACCGGAGCCACAGGTCAGTATTATCAGTTTTATGAAGATGAATATTATCATGTGATCGTTACCAATGAATTTGGTTGTCAATCCCTGCCTTCCAATATCATTTATGCAATTATTGACGGAATCAACGACCCTGCCGGCGCAAACTACCTCACTGTTTATCCAAATCCTTTCAGCGATAAGGTATTTATTGAGTTTAATCTCGAAGCTGGAACATCATATTCGTTGGTAATTTACAATGCTCTTGGCAAGGAAATTAAAGTTTTGCAGCAAGGAACAAAAAATACCGCCGGAAACGAAGTGGTCGAATTTTCGGCCAATGGTCTCGAAAAAGGAATCTATTTCTGTAAATTGATAACCGCCGAAAATGTAGTTATTCATAAGATAATTCATACAAACTAATTGGTTTAATATCCCGCCATCTTTTTATGGCGGGATATTTTCCCCTTTTAATTTATCAAAGCATTTTTAAATCAAATCAACATATCATACATTTAATTAAAAAACTATGAGAAATTTTACTTTAACATTAGCGATTTTGCTCACATTTTTTTCGGCTTTTTCGCAGAAAGGTTGGGTTCCTTTCAGCAGTAATCAGCCGCAGGCACCTGCCGTGGTTATTGAGCAATCAAACCGTTCTTCGATAGTTTTCGATGTCACCATCAAGGGGATGTTCAGCGAACAACTGAGCCAGGATGGGATTACTTTCGAGAGAATCAGCCTCATCGAAGATCAATCAACAAAAGAAGTTGGCCTTCCCGAACTTCCGATGTTGCACCAACTTATTGGTATTCCAGATAACCAGGTGGCTTCATACACCGTTACCGATGTCGAAACCATCAAGATTTCAGGAATCACCATTTATCCATTCCAAACACCAACAACCGATAATGCCGGTGGACACAACAAACCATTTGTGATGGATAAGGCATTTTATTCAAAATCATTCAACTATCCGGCACAGAATGTGGTTTTAGGACAAGCCGATATCTGGCGCGATGTAAAAGTTGCCGGACTTCATGTTACACCATTTACCTACAATCCGGCCACAAAAGACCTGGAAGTTATCACCCACCTGAAGGTAAAAGTTACGTTTTCGGGATACGATTCAAAGATGACTTTGAACCGCAGCAAGGAACTTACACCAAAGTTTTACAAAATGTACAGCAAAGCCATCGCCAACTTTGACGATCTGGGATATACCCAGACCCTGCGCGAAGCTGTTGGCATTAAATATTTGATTATCACCAATACCGAAGCTTTACCAGCTATTCAGCCTTTGGTTGATTTTAAAAACGCCCAGGGTATGAAAGTTCAGGTTCGTACCTTAGAAGCAGGTTTTAATACTCCTCAGAATTTTAAAGATTACGTTAACCAATTATACACCAGCGATGGGCTGGAATATGTTTTAATGGTTGGAGATGCTTATCCTAACGGTGGCTCTGGCGGTGGCCCAAATAAAGTGCCGATGTATATGTGGGCTCCTTCAGGTGAAGATGCCTCTTATTCCGATAGTTGGTACACCTGTTTGAATGGACCAGACGATCACTATGCCGATTTAGCCATTGGCCGTTTTGTTTACGATCAGGGTTCATTAAACGAACTCGAATTGCAGATTCAAAAAACCATGACCCATTATTTAACTCCTGATGTGTCGAGTAATTGGGCCGAAAACACCATTCTCATCGCACATAAAGAAGAATATCCTGGAAAATACACCTTATGCTGCGAGCAAATCAGGACTTTCCCTTACACAATTCAAACTCCGATTTTTACAACCGCTTATGGCGGAGCTGGTGCAACAAACCAGCAGGTAGTTAATTTTGTAAATTCTTCGGCCTGCGGTATTTTTAATTACCGTGGACACGGAAGTACAACCGAATTATGGGAATGGGGTGCCTCAGGTAGTTTCACCGCCACCCATGTAAATCAACTTACAAATACAGATAAACTTTTCGTGTTTTTTGATGTATGTTGCGATAATATGGACATTGTAGCTTATAACGGCGAATGTCTCTGCGAATCATTCATGAAATCTCCTGTTGCTTCCGTGGCTGTTAATGGTGCAATTATTCCTTCTTACACTATTCCTAATCATGATTACGACAAGGAAATGTATAAAGCCGTTTATGACGAAAATATCACCAATGTTGGTTATGTTACCAACTTTGCCAACGTAACGGTATTAAATGTGCATGGCGACCTTGGCCGTTCAAATGTAAGAACTTACCTTTGGTTGGGTGATGCTTCACTTGAGCCATGGACCAAACAACCCATGAACCTCATAGTAAGTCACGACAGCCAACTATTTTTAGGGATTTCTGAATTTGCTGTTACAGTAACCGGCACAAATGGTGCTGAAGCCAATGCTATGGTTTGCGTTAGCAATGCCGATGGAAGTATTTACGCCGTAGCCTACACCGATGCTACCGGAGTTGCAACTATTGTTTTTGATGGTCCGGTTCAAACTCCGGGAGAAGCAACCGTTACCGTTACTTTGCACAACTATCTGCCATATCAGGCCTTAATTCCTGTAATCCCACAAGCAGGACCTTATGTTGTTAAAGATTCATACACCATTAATGATATTGCTGGTGGAAACGGAAATGGCCAGATGGATTATGGCGAATCAGTTCTTTTATCGCTTGCTGTAAAAAATGTTGGTGTTACAACTGCCGAAAATGTTGTGGTTACAATTTCTACCGCCGACAGCTATGTTACCGTTACCGATAACACAGAAAATTATGGAAACATCCTTGCAAACGAAATTAAAAATATAGCCGATGGTTTTGCATTTGATGTTGCCAACGACATTCCAAATGGCCATGCTGTGTTATTTGACGTTTCAGCTACCGATGGCACAAATATCTGGACAAGCAATTTGGTAATTTTAGGCCATGCCCCTGCGCTCGAATTTCAAAGTTTCATTATCAACGATTCCAATGGAAATAATAACGGTTTCCTCGATCCGGGCGAAACTGCGACAATGGTTCTTACCGTGGCAAACAATGGTACTGCCGATGCTTACGAAGTTATGGGCTTACTCAGCAGTACCGATCCTTATGTTACAGTTTCCACCACACAAGCTCAGCCCTTTGGTAATCTGATTCCTGGTGCCACAGCAAACGCAAGTTATACTGTAAGCGCTGCAGCAAATACTCCTTTCGGATATACATCACAACTCAACATTAATTTATCGGCAAGTTTGGGAATTTCTCAGGATGATGTTATCGAAATTAACTTTGCGGATTATTGCGATGCTTCAACTACCACCGAAGATGAATACATCCAGAAGGTGGTTTTTGGAGAAATTACCAACACCAGCGGATGGCAGGGTGGCGTTGCCAATTATACTGCCATTACAGCCAATCTGCAACCAGGTGTAGCAGTGCCGATGACTATCACCAATGGCACTCCGTGGGCCAGCGATATTGTAAAAGTATGGATAGACTGGAACCTGAACAAGGAATTTGGCGATGCCAATGAAACCTATTCTCTCACCAATGTTGGCGGAACAGGTGCTTCGTTCACAGGAAGTATTACGGCTCCAGCTGGTCAGGCATCTGGCCCATACCGCATGAGAATCCGAATGACTTACAGCACTGCACCAACACCTTGCGGAAGCGCTTCTTATGGCGAAATCGAAGATTATACCGTGATTATTGCCGGGATTAATGTAAACTTTACCGCAAATGTAACTTCACTTTGTGAGGTTGGTCAGGTTCAGTTTACCGATAATTCGACCGGAGGAGCAACTTCATGGAGCTGGACATTTGAAGGTGGTGAGCCAGCAACCTCAACCGAACAAAATCCGCTGGTAACTTATAATGCTGCCGGAATTTACGATGTAACCCTCGCAGCAACAGGCACAGCCGGAACCAGCTCAACTACAAAGACCGACTATATTACCGTTAATCCAAAACCAGCAGCTGCTACCGCAATTATTGGAAGCAACCAGGGCTGCCAGGGCTATTCGGAAATTTATTCTGTTGATCCAATCAGCCTTGCAACAGGTTATATGTGGACTTTGGAACCTATCGAAGCAGGTAACGCCCTTCAAAATGGGAATTCATGTACTGTTCTTTGGAGCGATCAGTTCGAAGGTAATGCTACAATGAAGGTGTGTGGTATTAACGAATGTGGCGAAGGTGTTTGGTCGGAAGATTTTATGGTAATTGTACAAAACTGTACCGGAATCAACGATGGAAAAGGCAATGTTTCGCTAAACATTTATCCAAACCCGGCTTCAGGCAACTTTACAGTTGAATTTACAGCTACCGACGTAGTTAATTTCACGCTTGTAAATGCTTTAGGTGAAGTTGTTTATAAAGAAAATAAAATCGAAACCAACGGCTTCCTCTCAAAAAATATTAATGTGAATGGAATCGTTAAAGGCGTTTATTATCTTAAAATTGAAGGTAATAAACTCAACATCATCGAGAAAATCGTAATAAAATAATATTTGGTTTTTCGTAATTGATTAAAAAAACTGCCGCAGAGGAATCTTTTGCGGCAGTTTTTTTTTTGTTTATTTGTATGGGTTAGAACTCACCAATTCATTCGATTAACGGATTATTCCGGTTCCAATACACGCAGGCATTTAAAACAAAGGGTCAGAAAAAATTCAAAACTTTAAAAAGAGGAGACAAATTAAGTAAAGAAGAAATTATATCTTTGCACTCGGTTTTTTCGGGATGTAGCGCAGCCCGGTAGCGCGCTTCGTTCGGGACGAAGAGGTCGCGAGTTCGAGTCTCGCCATCCCGACCCAAGCAATTAATATAAAACTCAAACTACCTATTATGAAGTAGTTTGAGTTTTTAATTTCAGGTAAAAACCTGAAAAAATGCCCAAAAATCACCACTTAAGTTACCTAAGTGTTACCAGGAGTCAGGAACACATCCTGTGAATTTCAATTTGTTATAGTACTAATACCCCAATAATAGTTGTTTTTTTCGACATCAGTTTTTAAATTTTTGATAAGCCGTAATCTATACTCAAGGCAATTTATCAACCTTTTTTCGTTTAAGAAAAAATAAAGCCAAGTGAACAATTTACTTGTTTCGTTTGCTTATCAATTAAAGAAACTAAAAACCGACAAATGAAAATCGCTAACAACATCACCGACCTGATCGGGAATACGCCTCTGATCAGATTAAACACATTCAGCAAGGAATCAGGGGCAACACTTCTTGCCAAGCTGGAATATCAGAATCCCGGAGGTTCGGTAAAGGACAGGCTGGCCTGGGCAATGATACGTGATGCCGAAACGCAGGGCAAAATCACACGGGACACAGTAATTATCGAGCCAACAAGTGGCAACACCGGAATTGGCCTTGCCATGGTTTGTGCAGCAAGAGGATACAAACTCATTGTTACCATGCCCGAAAATGCATCTTTGGAGCGCCGGAAGCTAATCCGTGCCTATGGAGGCGAAGTATTGCTTTCGCCGGCAGAAACAGGAATGACTGGTGCTATAAAACTGGCGGTTGAGTTAAGCGGGAAGTATCCTAAAAGCTTTATCCCACAGCAATTTAAAAATTTATCAAATGCTGAGATGCATCGCCAGACAACCGGACCGGAAATTTGGCGGGACACCGATGGAAAAGTTGATATTTTTGTTTCGGGAGTTGGAACCGGTGGAACGATAACCGGTGCCGGCGAATATCTTAAATCGAAAAATCCTGATTTGTATGTTGTGGCAGTTGAGCCTTCGGCATCGCCTGTTATTTCAGGCGGAAAGCCGGGAAAGCATAAAATCGCCGGGATAGGTGCGGGTTTTGTTCCGGATGTTTTAAACCAGGGAATTATTGATGAAATCGTTACCGTTTCGGATGATGATGCCTTTGAAACAGCCAGGCTGATGACAACCAGGGAAGGTGTTTTTGCAGGCATTTCGAGTGGAGCCATTTTGTGGGCAGCCATGGAGGTGGCAAAACGGCCGGAGAATCAGGGAAAAACTATTGTCCTGATAACCTGCGACACCGGCGAGCGTTATTTAAGCACTTCATTGTATTCATCAGAAGAATAAATTGTAAAATGAACATAGAAAATTCTCATTCCGGAGTTATCGAAAAAACCATCAACGACCTTTCGCACAGCGAATCGTACAAATTGGTCTATATGCCACTTCACGGAAGAACCATGCCTTCGGTGGCTGTTTTGGGTGAACTTGTTGATAAGCTGAGGGAAGTGATTTTCCCGGGCTATTTCGGGAATTCATCTCTAAACAAGGACAACTTATCGTATCACATCGGTGTAAATGTTGACATGGCTTATCATTTGCTCTGCGAACAGATTTACAGGGGAATTTGCTTTTCGTGCAGTGGCAACGGCAGTTTTAATAGTCAGCAATGTCATGAAAAGGCTGCCGAAAAAGCAGCACAATTGATTGCCGCCCTGCCCGAAATCAGGAGGCTTCTTGCTGCCGATGTCAGGGCTGCTTACCGTGGCGATCCTGCAGCCAACAGCGAAGGCGAAGTGATTTTCAGCTATCCTGCAATCCGTGCATTGACCAATCACCGCATAGCACATGAACTTTACCGTGCCGATGTCCCGCTTATTCCACGCATCATCTCTGAGATGGCTCATTCCGAAACGGGTATTGACATTCACCCCGGTGCAATGATCGGTGAGTCATTTGCAATTGATCATGGAACTGGCGTGGTAATTGGCGAAACCGCCACGATTGGCAATAATGTAAAACTTTACCAGGGCGTTACGCTGGGAGCACGCAGTTTTCCGCTCGACGAAAGCGGGGACCCGATTAAAGGTATTCCACGACATCCGCACGTTGAAGATGACGTGATTATTTATTCGAATGCAACAATTCTCGGACGAATAACGATTGGCAAAGGCTCAGTTATCGGAGGAAATATCTGGTTAACACGCGATGTGCCACCCAATTCAAAAATAATACAGCAAAAACCTGTTGATAACTCCTTTGCTTTCGGCAGCGGGATTTAAGAAATGAGCTGGTCTAAATTTCTTCGGCAAACACCATTTGGTAAACCCGCTCGATGTCGCCGCCAAGTTCGTTTATCGAAATATATTTGCTGTAACGCCGGAACTCTTTTCCTTCGAAAAAGACAATGAGTGCAGGGTTTGCAAACACCCCAAAATGTGCAGCAATCAGCGGCTGATGTACCGAATTAATATAAACCAAATTGATGCTGCGAAATTCATCATCAATCATCTGTTTTACTTTTGGACGAAGGCTCACACAAGGTGCACAGCGTTCGCTGTAAAAGTAGGCGATAAGTCCTTTTTCCTTTTCAACCAGATCAACTAAATCGTTGAGAGAGGTGATTTCATTTTCCATAAAAAGATTTTGTGCAAAAGTACGGTTTTTGAAATTCGAACTGATTTTTGGCATTTGCCCGGATTTGTATGAAGTAATGAAGGATTGAAATGGTACTTTTGCCATCAAAATAAATGAAAATGAAAATACATCAAATCAGTTCGAAGCTGCTCGATTTTGAAGATATCGAAAGGATCATCAAAGAAGATTATAAACTTGAGCTTTCGGATGAAGCCGTAGCTAAAATTGTGAAATGTCGCGAATATCTCGATAATAAAATGGCCGGAAATGATGAACCTATTTATGGCATCAATACCGGATTTGGGGCTTTGCACGATGTGCGCATCGAGCGGGAAGACCTGAGCAAATTACAGGAAAACCTGGTGATGTCTCATGCCTGTGGCACCGGCGACGAGGCACCCCGGGAAATTGTAAAACTGATGTTGCTCCTCAAAATCCATGCGCTGTCTTATGGCCATTCCGGCGTTCAGCTTTCTACTGTTAAAAGATTGATTGATTTCTTTAACCACAACATTATTCCGGTGGTTTACCAACTCGGCTCGCTTGGAGCTTCCGGCGACCTGGCCCCGCTGGCACACATGAGTTTGCCTCTGCTTGGGATGGGTGAAGTTTATTTTGATGGGATAAAGCAGCCGACCACTAAAGTTTATAAGAAACTGGGCTGGCAGCCGGTTCAACTGCTTTCAAAAGAAGGCCTCGCCCTGCTGAACGGCACCCAATTTATGGGAGCTTACGGCATTTATTTATGCCTTCATGTTTTTAAATTATCCCGTCTGGCGGATATCATTGGTGCTTTGTCGCTGGATGCTTTCGATGGACGCATCGAGCCTTTCCATGATCTGATCCAGCAAATCCGCCACCACAAAGGACAGATTAAAACGGCGCGGCGCATCAGGAACATTATCGAAGGCAGCGAACTCATCGGTAGGCACAAAGTTCATGTCCAGGATCCTTATTCTTTCCGCTGCATTCCACAGGTTCACGGAGCTTCCAAGGATTCGATTGATTATGTGGCTTATGTTTTCAGGATGGAAATTAACGCCGTGACCGATAATCCCACCATTTTCCCGGATGAAGACCTCATTATTTCGGCAGGCAACTTTCATGGACAGCCGCTGGCGCTGGCTTTGGACAATCTCTGCATCGCCATGGCCGAGCTGGGCAGCATCTCCGAACGCCGCACTTATCAGCTACTCGAGGGCAAGCGTGGGCTTCCACATTTCTTGGTTGCCAATCCCGGTTTAAATTCTGGTTTCATGATTCCGCAATATACCGCCGCCTCTATTGTAAACCAGAACAAACAACTTTGTACACCAGCTTCGGTTGATACCATCGAATCGTCACAGGGACAGGAAGACCATGTGAGCATGGGCGCCAACGCGGCTACCAAAGCTTTTCGTGTTCTCGAAAACCTGGAGCGAATCCTGGCTATCGAATTATTCAATGCTGCACAGGCACTCGATTTCCGCCGTCCGGCCAGGTCGTCGCCATACATCGAAAACTTTGTTTCCAGATTTCGGGAAAAGGTTAAATTTATAGAAAACGACAAGGTGATGTACGAGGACATGAAAGCTGCTGTAAACTTTTTAAAGGAGGTTGATTTTGACCTGCCCGGAGAGGATGTCCGGTTTTACAGGCTTTAGCTTTCTAACTTTTTCAGGTTTTTTCGTTAAGCAAAGCTTCAGCAATTTTCAAATCGGAAGGCGTAGTAATTTTAATGTTTTCGGCTTTGCCTTCAAAAAGATGAACTACATTTCCTGCAGCCTCAAAAATTGTTGCATCATCGGTAAATAAAGGATTATAAGGCTTTTGATAGGCCTCCCTTATGAGGGAACTTTTAAAAGTTTGAGGCGTTTGCACCAACCGAAAATTCTTCCGGTCAACAGGCCTGCTTTGATTTCCTTTAACTTCTCTGAGCGATTCTCTAACCGGAATTACCGGAATGGCGCTTCCATATTCAGCAGCCAGCTCAAAAGATTTGCTGATTGTTTCGTTGCTGACCAAAGGCCTTACGCCATCGTGAATAGCCACAAGCCAATCGTTGTCTATTTTTCCGAGGCCATTCTTTACCGAATCATACCGTTCATCACCACCAGCAACAATCTGATGAGGCAACATAAAACGGTGTTGTGAGCAAAGCCGGTTCCAGGTTTCGATGTGTTCGAAAGGTAAAACCAACACGATAAATATCCGCGGATCGAAATCGAAAAATCTGAGCAAAGTATGCATCAAAATGGGTTTACCGCAAACTTCGATAAATTGTTTCGAAACGTCGCCACCCATCCTTTTACCGGAGCCCCCGGCGACAATAATTACTGCTCTTTGAGCTATTATTTCCATCTTAAACCTCTCATTTACAAAGTAAAAAAGCTGCAATAATGCAGCTTTGAATTTTATGTTGAGTGTAAATAAATCTAAATAATCAGCATAGCGTCGCCATAGGAAAAGAAGGTATATTTTTCTTTGATGGCTTCTTTGTAGGCTTTCATCAGCAAATCGTAGCCTGCAAAAGCGGCAACCATCATCATCATGCTCGACATGGGCAGGTGAAGGTTGGTAACCATGGCATCGGCAAGGCTAAATTCGTAAGGCGGAAAGATGAACTTGTTGGTCCAGCCATTAAATGGTTTTATTCTTCCCGAAATAGTGAGTGAAGATTCCACTGCCTTCATGGAGGTTGTTCCTACAGCGCAAACCTTGTGTTTATTGTCTTTTGCTTCGTTAACAATTTTTACACAAGCCTCGTTAATGTACAATTCCTCCGAATCCATTTTGTGTTTGGAAAGATCTTCGACTTCGATCTGTCTGAAATTTCCAAGACCAGCATGAAGAGTGACTTCAGCAAAGTGAACACCCAACAACTCAAGACGCTTCATTAATTCGCGGCTAAAATGCAGACCGGCAGTAGGAGCGGCAACTGCACCTTCGTGTTTGGCATAAATGGTCTGGTACCAGGCTTCATCTTCTGGCCTTATTGCACGCTGGATAGTCTTTGGCAACGGTGTCGTACCAAGGCTTTGCAAGGTTTTCTTAAACTCAGAATAAGGTCCGTCATATAAAAACCTAAGGGTACGGCCGCGTGAGGTTGTGTTATCAATAACTTCGGCAACAAGGGCATCGTCATCGCCAAAATAAAGCTTGTTTCCAATCCTTATTTTTCGGGCAGGATCAACCAAAACATCCCACAAGCGTGACTCCTGGTTGAGTTCACGTAAAAGGAATACTTCGATTTTGGCACCGGTTTTTTCTTTTGTGCCATATAAACGGGCAGGAAAAACTTTGGTGTTGTTCAGCACAAAAGCGTCTCCGTCTTTGAAATAATCCAGAATATCGGTAAAAACTTTATGTTCGATGGTGCCTTTTTTGCGATCCAGCACTATCATTTTGCAATGGTCACGGTCTTCTGGTGGCTGATGAGCAATAAGCTCGGTAGGTAAAGTGAATCTGAATTGAGATAATTTCATATTTTATTTATGATACAAGTTTATTCCTAATTTATTTCAAAAGGAGTGCAAAGGTAATTTATTAATCTCTCAAAGTCAAGCCTTTTGCGGACTTTGCCGTAGATTGTCAATTTTTGTAAGATTGGAAAGCATTTTGCTTTTTGTCCTTAGATTCTTATCAAAATAATTGAATATCAATTTATTAAAAGAAAGAATGAATGGTTGAAATATTTTTACCATAAAGGCTTTAAGATAGTTTAACATACACCAACCGCGAAAACGGCAAATTCATTCCTGAAAAGCAGCAAATTTGAAGGTACTGTTTGATTATCACGGGTTATTTTCGGGAGTTAAATTCGTAGATTTTTCGTTTGCAAGCCAAAGCACCGGATCGAGTAACGTTTTTCCATTCCAGATTTCGAAATGAAGTTCGGTTTTATAGTTTTCCTGATCGGTAAAAATGGAACCAATTTCGTCTCTGGTTTTAACTTTTGATCCCTTTTTTACAAAAACCTTGTCGAGGTTGGAGTAAACAGTGAGGTAGTCGCCGTGGCGGATAATTACAACATTGTTAAAATTGGGCACCGAAATCACCCGGGTAACTTCTCCATCAAACACAGCGCGGGCATTGGCGTTTTTTGGGCTGATAATATTGATACCATTATTTCTGATTTTGATGCCTTTCAGGTCGGGATGTTCCTGTTCGCCAAAACCCGACGACAGCACTCCCCGCTCCGATGGCCATGGAAGCCGCCCTTTGTTGGATGAAAAATTGTTCGAAACAATTTCCTCGGCAGGGGTAAGCGTAAGCTTTGATGGGTTTTTGTTTTCGCCATTCGCCTCCGAATTAGCAATATCTTCCGAAATGATCTGCTCTATCTTTTTCTTGAGATTGCTGGCTTGTTTTTGGTAATTCGTCTGATTGGTGATCAGTTCTTTTTCCCGCTTTTTTAAACTTGCAATTGTTCCCTTTTTCAAGTCCTTTTCGTACTGGAGTTGCTCCGATTCATTATTTAGCGAAGCC
>CAIYZW010000086.1 GCA_903930725.1 uncultured Bacteroidota bacterium | reverse complement strand
CTGTGAAGGATGAAATTGGGAATATTTGGGCAAGTCTTGTGAGTTTTCAGGACATCACAGAGCGCAAGTTAGCTGAAAAGGAATTAATCATGGCCAAAGAACATGCTGAAGAGAGTGACCACCTGAAATCTGCATTCCTTGCCAACATGAGCCACGAAATCCGTACCCCAATGAATGGTATCCTCGGCTTTGCCGATCTGCTCAAAGAACCAAACCTTACTGGCGAAAAGCAGCAGAAGTATATTGGTATTATCGAAAAAAGCGGTGCCCGGATGCTTAATATCATCAACGATATTATTGATATTTCAAAGATAGAAGCAGGGTTGATGGAAGTTTCGGTTCGCAGGACAAACATCAACGAGCAAATCGAATTTATTTACACATTCTTCCGTCCCGAAGTCGAGAAGAAGGGAATGGTTCTTTCATTTAAGAACAGCTTAATTTCACGATCAGCCTTTGTTTACACCGATCATCAGAAAATTTATGCCATCCTTACCAACCTTGTAAAAAATGCCATAAAATATTCAAACGAAGGTTCCATCGAATTCGGATATTCCGTAGAGACGCATTGCAATGCGTCTCTCCTCCGGTTTTATGTCAAAGATACCGGCATTGGCATTCCTGCCGACAGGCAGCAGGCCATTTTCGAGCGGTTTGTCCAGGCTGATATCGAAGACCGGAAAGCAATGCAGGGAGCAGGTCTGGGTCTTGCCATTACAAAGGCTTATGTCGAAATGCTTGGCGGAAAAATCTGGGTCGAAAGCGAAGAAGGAAAGGGTTCAACCTTTTATTTTACCATCCCTCACCTTACCAAAAACGACGAGAAAACCCCCACCGGCAACGAACCTGCCGAAATTGTAAACGATTTCCTTATCAAACCACTTAAAGTATTAATTGTTGAGGATGACGAAACGTCCGAGATATTTATTACCGAAGCAATGAAAATGTTTAGCCGCGAAATGGTCAGGGCAGTAAATGGTGCTGATGCCATTAAAGCCTGTCGCGATAATCCCGATATTGATCTGGTGCTGATGGACATCAAAATGCCTGTAATGGACGGTTATGAGGCCACCCGGCAAATCCGCAAATTCAACAAAAAGGTGGTAATTATCGCTCAAACTGCCTACGGTTTGGTGGGCGATAGAGATCAGGCTCTAATCGCAGGTTGCAACGATTACGTCGTAAAACCGCTTAAAACGGAAAATCTAAAATCGTTAATTATTAAATACTTCAAATAACCAGTAAACAGCTACAATCCCAACAAAATGAAAATCCCTTTTTTTGCTGATTATCCGGAAGATGAGACTTTTACAAGGTTGCACCTGAACCCATTCACACTTTCGTTTCGGGATAATAATGAAGTAAATTTCAAAAACAAATATTTTGAAGATAACATAAAGCAGTTCAGGCTTTCCTTTTTGCTGGTGACAATGATTTATGCCGGTTTTGGCTATCTCGATTCAAGGATAGACCAACAATATGTAAACACTTTTCATTTTCTAAGGTACGCAGTAATCACTCCGAGTTTTGGTGCAGTATTGATTTTTTCGTTTAGCAGCTATTTTAAAAAAATCTGGCAGACATCTATTTTTATCAGCTTAATTATTTCCGGGTTTTGTGGCGCAATACTCACCCTTTTAGCTGCCGACAATTACGCCTACTATGCGGGGATGATGGTGATATTTTCGGCCGGATATTTCTTTATAAAATTGCGCTTTTTACTTGCTGCCATTGCCGGATGGCTCATCCTTATCTTTTTCAATGTGGCGGCGCTTACCTTTGCCCGCATCCAACCCGAAATGCTTCTGATAAACAACTTCTTTTTTATCGCAACAAATCTCATCGGGATGTTTGCAGCTCACAATATCGAATTTTATACCCGGAAAGGTTTTTTTCTAAATCAGGAACTCGATTATCGGAATGCCGAGATTATTGAAGCCAACAAAAACCTGGAATCAAAAGTTGAAGTGCGCACCAAAGAATTAGTACTCGAAAAAGAGCGTGCCGAAGAAAGCGACAACCTCAAAACAGCATTTTTGAATAATATTTCGCACGAAATACGAACCCCCTTTAATGGTATTCTTGGATTCCTGTCGCTGATGCAGGAGGATATTCTAACTGATTCCGAAAGACAACGGTATTTTAAAATAATCAACAAAAGCTCTGAAAGGCTTATAAAAACCATCAACGACATCGTAGAGATTTCACAAATTCATGCCCGGCAAATTGAGATCCGGGCTACCAGAACAAACGTTATCAAGCTTGCCGATCTTCTGATTGACCAGTATAAAAACGAAGCCGAAAGCAAAGGGCTTGAATTAACATTAAATCATAACCTGCCCAATAATGCTTTTACCGTTTTTACCGACGAAGAAAAACTTAACACAATCCTTTCCAACCTGATCGACAATGCCATAAAATTTACCAGGGCAGGTTCCATCCTTTTGTTTATCGAGATGGAAGCCAATACACTTAAGTTTTCGGTAAAAGATACCGGCATTGGAATCCCAAAAAATAAACAACAGCTTATTTTCGAGCGTTTTGTGCAGGTAGATTCATCCGACACCCGACAATTTGAAGGTTCCGGATTAGGACTAACCATTGCCAAAGCCTACGTCGAAATGCTGGGCGGCAGCATTTGGGTCGAAAGCCAGGAAGAAATCGGGCAACCAGACCAGCCGTTTCCTAATGGCAGCAAGTTTGCCACTGGAGGAGGCACAACTTTTTATTTTACAATCCATCCCAACGGAAAACAACACGAAACAAATAATACGAACTTTGCACCCACCGAAATTTTAGAACAAAAAAAGATGAAATCAATCAAAATTTTAATTGCCGAAGACGACCTCACCTCAGACATCTTTTTAACAACGGCGTTAAAGAAATTAAGTAAAGAAACACTGAAGGAAAAAACCGGAATAGCAGCAGTTGAAACGTGCCGGAATAACCCCGACATTGATCTGGTGCTGATGGACATAAAAATGCCGGTCATGGACGGTTATGAAGCCACCCGGCAAATTCGTCAGTTTAACAAAAATGTAATAATTATCGCCCAAACAGCTTATGCACTCATTGGCGACAAAGACAAGGCACTAAAAGCCGGTTGTAACGATTACATTGCAAAACCCATCAAAAAAGATAGCCTCATTTTGTTATTACAAAAGTATTTTAAGATGGATGGTGATTGAAATCCAAGATATAATCGTCAGATTTTAGTAGGAAAAAGATTGGAAACAACATACCTTGGTTGTTGGCATTGAAGGTGTTAGAATGGATTTCAACATCTTCAAGAAGTCACCTGATTAGTTGATCAGTTTTTTTAGTGTTCTGATTTTATCGTTGGCAATCGAGTCGAATTTTGAAGAAGAGTTATTGATAATCGAGTCAATATTCTTCAATTTGTTGCCTTCCCTGATAATAATCGAATCTAGCGTTTTAACCTTATCAAGTTCCTTATTTACCAACGAATCCAGATGTTCGGCTTTGTTGTTCAGTTCGTTCAACCTGTCCTCAACTTGTCGGTTCAAATCGTTACACGAAATAAAGGCTGCCATTACTGCAACGGTCATAAGAAGAATCATTTTTGTTTTCATATTGTATTGTTTTATAAAATGTTAAGTACTATTTGTGTACTTTATTTTCTTGAAGTCTAACTCCGGATTTTCCTGTTGTCAAATCAGCAAAACCTTAAAAGTCCGATAAATATGACTTTGGGAGCTTTTTACCAAAAAACAAATGTACACTATTAAACCGATCATTAACCGGAAGAGCCGAATTTTAGTTTTCCGTAAACAACTTTAATAATCCATTGCCGCCACCTTCATGACTCAGCTTTTTTGCAAATTCGAGTTTGTTTGTTAAATAATGGTTAAATTCGTGAAAGCGTGAAACTTTGAGCTTTTCGTTTGTTTAAATATCATGATGTTTTGTAAATGGATTTATGAAAATCATGAAAATGAAAAAAGTGGAATGTTGAACACCAGGTTTCTAATTGGACATTAACAAACGAAACGATAATGGAAAGAAGAGATTTCTTATTAAAATCAGGCATGATGGCTGCTTTTGGGCTTATGTCGCAAAACATTATTGGCGTTCCGGCGGCTTCTCCAGCTCCGGCAGGGCCATTGAAACCCGTATTATTGCCGTCGTTGCCACCTTTGGAAAATGATGGGGGCATGACAATCCGTGTTTGGGTGCGTTCGGCCATGACCAACGGCTTGTTTTCGAGTGTTGAATGTGCGGTTGCGCCAAAATTAATGGGACCTCCGCCGCACTATCACAACGAATTGGACGAATTAATGTATGTAGCCGAAGGCACCGCCAGTATTCTGATTGGCGACGACATTGTTGAAGTTCAGGCCGGAGGATGGCATTTACGCCCACGCCTGATTAAGCATACTTTTTTTAACGCTTCCGACAAGCCGTTACGTTTTTATGATATGTATTTCAACCAGCCATTTGAAGAATATCTCGAGCGTATTTTCCACCAGCTTACTGTCGAAAATGGGTACATTGATGGTTCCGAAGCCAAGAACAGGGAGATAAATCTGTTAAACGAGAAATTCGGATTGATTTTGCCTCCGGGAGCCTTTGAGCAGCGGCAGGAAATTGTAAATCAATTCGGTCTAAAATAATTGTTTCAGGTGTTTTGATAAATCTATATTTTTGATAACAAATTAAAAACCATAAGATTATGTTACTACAAAATGGATCGAACAACGACGATGTAAAAAAACTTCAACGCAGGTTAGGATTAAATGATGATGGTGGCTTCGGGCCGAATACCGAGGCAGCAGTAAGGAGATGGCAAACTTCCGCTAATTTGGCTGTAACAGGAATTATTGATGATACTGCCTGGGCAAGGCTTTTTCAGCCTGTCAATTTTAAACTTGATGCATTAAATGGCAGGATTCCTGAACCAGTGCTCTCACAAATTCCCAAAGCAGCATCAGATTTTAATATCACCAATGTTTTACGGCTTGCCCATTTCCTGTCGCAGTGTGGCCACGAAAGTGGTGGTTTTAAACTGGTCGAGGAGAATCTCAACTATTCTGCGGAACGACTTAAAGAAAAATTCGGGAAGTACTTTCCTGGTGATTTACACTTATCTTATGCGAGAATTCCCATCAAGATTGCATCCCGCGTTTACGGAAGCCGCATGGGAAACGGTGATGAGGCCAGCCAGGAAGGTTATAAATTCCGTGGAAGAGGCTTTATCCAGCTTACCGGGAAAGACAATTACACCAGTTTTGCCCGCTTTATCGGCGAAGATACTGTGGCAAATCCCGACCTCGTTGCCACAAAATACCCATTGGCTTCGGCAGCATTTTTCTTTAATTCAAAAAGATTATGGGCGATTTGCGAAAAAGGTTCAAGTGAAGCTGTGATTACCGAGTTAACCCAGGCTGTAAATGGCGGTTTAAACGGTTTGCCCGACCGCATCAAACATTTTAATGAGTATTATGCACTTCTGAGGTAGGAAAGTTAAACCTGCCAATATTATTTAAGGCTGATAGGTAAGTGTTCAAGCTGGTTTGCGACCTTTCCAAAATGATGGAGGATGATTATCAAAAACAGTTTCATCATTACTCGGGGGCATTAAATCTTGCCGCATTTGATGGGTATTGATGCAGCCGTTAAACGGAAAGAATCAAATAATTTCATTCACTCAATTTATTGCTTTAACCTGTAACTACTTTTATTTGAGGTACCAATATTGCCCGGCCTTTATAAGGGATTGCTTCAAGTTTGCTTTGATAAACAAAGCTTAGAAAACCAGCATCCCACGGCTCAAAGTTGGGCGTTGAACGAATAATTTGTTTATCTTTTACAAAAAGGAAATCATCGCCAAAAACGAATGCCATGTTTGGATCGTGTAACACGGAAACAACGGTAAGTCCTTCGGCAACAAGCGTTTTTAATAATCTAAGCAAATTCATCTGGTTGGTAAAATCGAGGTGTGAAGTTGGCTCATCAAGAAGTAAGATTTTAGGGTTCTGAGCAAGCAACCTTGAAATCATGACCAATTGTTGTTCACCGCCTGACAGTTCGCTGTAAATCCTGCTTTGTAAATGGGCAATACCAACTTTTTCAATGGCCTGAAATGCCATTGCAACATCGGATTTTTTTGGGATGAAGTTAATACAGCCCGCTCTTCCGGTTAAAACAACTTCTTCGACTTTAAAAGGAAAAACAGCTTTATGTTGTTGGTTGAGAAATCCTGTTATTTTAGCCCTTTCAGCAAAAGAAAGCTGCGACGATTTATTTCCCAGGATTTCTATTTCTCCATTTTTGAAGGCAAGCAAGCCGGCAAGCAATCTTAAAAAAGTTGATTTTCCGCTGCCATTCCTTCCCAGAATAAAGGTTAGTTTTCCTGCTTCAATAGTCGTGTTTACATCATCCAAAACTTTTAGGCCACTAAAAGCAAAAGATAGATTCTTTACTGTGATGGCCTGGTTTATTGCTCCCATCCTATGTTGGTTTTTTTTATTAAATAAATAAAAAAAGGCGCACCCAACAACATGGTAAAAACGCCAATCGGAATTTCAAATCCTGAAACAGTTCGCGAAAGATTATCAATCATCAGCAAAAAAGTGCCTCCAAAAACAAAATTCAAAGGGATGGATTGTTGATTATCGGGGCCAATCATCATCCGGACAATATGAGGAATAATAAGGCCGTAAAGTCCAATTATTCCGGCAACAGCAACTGCCGAAGAACTCGCCAGCGTTGCCGCCAGCAAAATGAGGAGTTTGTCCTTTTCGGGATTTATGCCTGATGTGCGGGCTTCATCATCTCCAAGGGCGAGAACATTCATGCGCCAACGATAAATAAACATGATTAAAATGCCCGCAAGGATTGGGATGAATGAAGATTGTAATTTTTTCCAGCCAGCATTATGAAGGTTTCCCATCGTCCAGTGAACGATGGATTGCAGTTTAAAAGGGTCGCTAAAATATTGAACAACCGTGAGTAATGCCGTAAATATGCCCGAAACAATTATGCCGGAAAGAATAAGTGATATAACGGAAACATTACCGTTTTTTCTGGCTACGAAATAGCTCAAACCAACTGCCAGCAAACCAAATACAAATGCTGATAATTGCACAGGAATAAAAACAAGAGCCATTGCCAAAGCAGCACCAAAAGCGGCGCCCGACGAAAGCCCGAGAATGTACGGATCGGTGAGTGGATTCCGAAAGATGGCCTGAATACTGCAACCTGAAACAGCAAGCGCACTTCCGGTTAAAAATGTTAGTAAAATCCTTGGCAATCGAACATCAAAAACCACAGCGTTTAATAATTCAGGGTTATTTCCAGATGCACTTTCGCCTGATAAAAAACCGAAAACGGATTTAAAAATCTCACCGCCTGATGCAGCATCAGATGGGCCAATAAACAATGAAACCAACAATGCAGGAATTGGTAAAATATAAAGCAGGATGATCAGAAGCCGTTTGTTCATTTTATCAATTCTTCACCTTTTTCTCCGTACAAAGCAAATATCATTTTTTCTTTTTCCAAATCAAGATTGAACTTTTCGGAATTATCGGCAGCACAGTAATTTACCAGATGCTTTGCCGCAAACTGAAATTTCAATGTCCAAAGGTCGCACCAGAATACCGGGGGTAATTCGTAAACATTATTATGCATTACGGCATTTACATTTTGCAATTCGGCCATATTTAAAATATCATCCGGATTTTTGGGGTACTGATTCCACATCACAATCACGTCAGGATTCCATTGCAGCAGGTTTTCGAGGTTGATGACGATGTGCTCCTGTGGTTCCTGACAAGCATTTTTTGCACCCGCCAGCTCAATCAATTCATTTGCTGTACTCGATGTTCCTGATGTTTCGAGCAAACCCTGCGACCACATAAAATAAACCGATTTCTGCTTTTTGGCCGGTAGTTTTAAATTGATTCCGGCAACTTCATGCTTTGTAAAACCGATAATACTGTCGGCTCTGGGAGAAGTTTCGGTTAGTTTTCCAAGGTCATCAATTTCTTTATAGATATCATCAAAACTCCTGAGAAAAACACCGTAAACAGGAATTCCTTTTTCTTCGATGGCTTCGATAGATTCCTGCTGAGATGCCCAGATAATGACCAGATCAGGCTGTAAAGCAACCAGTTTCTCCATACTTAAAAAATCCCAGTTGCCAGGTGAAGACAGTTTTTTGTCGCTGATCCGTTGATCCAAAACGGCATATTGCGCAGCAGCACTTTCGTTATAAACAGCCGAAGGAATGCCCATAATCCGGTTTTCGGCATTGAGCATGTATAATCCTGATAAAGCGCTTTCGATTAAACAAACAATCCGCGTTGCAGGCTTTGAAAGATTTATTTCTTTACCGCGAAAATCGGTTACACTGATGTTTTTTTCGACGTTCCTGTCATTTTGAACAGCTTGGTTACAAGCCGTTTGTAATAAGAAACTTATTAAAATGATAAGATAAAATATTGCTTTGGATATCTTCATTTTTATCCTTTAAAAAGAAGCTCTCAATCCGGCCATCATCGAAAAACCAGGGTTTTGAAATTGCCAGGGCATGATGTATTTGTTGTTGGTAACATTGTAAAACTGTCCAAAAAATTCGACTTTGTAACTTCCCGTTGCGGCCAGTTGCTGGGCAATATTCACGTTGAGCATTGTTCCGGGTTTAAAGAAGGCACGGCTTATTTCGTCGCTGCTGTCATAAAAACCGTTGTTATAATTCAAGTAAGGACTGATGCTTAATCCAAAGGATGTTGAGAAGTCTATCCCAAGGTTTGCGACCTGTTCGGGCGAAAATGGAACTGTTCCGGCATCTTTAACTTTGGATTTCATGACGGTATAATTGGCAAACCAGCGAAAATTTCCCGAAATCGCTTGTTTCAGCTCAATTTCAGCACCTGCAGAAGCTGTTTCTCCGGCATTAATAGATTGTGTTTGCGAAGGATTCTGGCTCACCACGTTATCAATAATTGCATCATTTATCAAAATATAAAATCCTCTGACCGAAAAATTGATACTTGAAAACAATTTTGCATCAGCACCCGCATCAACCGAAAGTCCTGATTCGGGTTTAAGGTTTGGGTTTGGAAGCTGCCCGTTTTTCCCGGGAATACCTAAATCAGAAAGCCTGATT
>CAIYZW010000085.1 GCA_903930725.1 uncultured Bacteroidota bacterium | reverse complement strand
ATATCATTAAAGTTCTAAAATTTCTGAAACATTTTTAACAATGTTTTAAAACCTCCGCCAATGGCTGAAATACACTCTATTAAATCTTGAAAATCAAATCTAACACTCAAACAAAAGTAAAAATTTATCAAAGTAACAGCCTTCCTTTTCCAAAATAATTGCTTCCAACCAGCTAAAAGACAAAACAAAAGAGGCAGTTTAGACCAATAAAAAAAGGCGCCGGTTTCCCGGCACCCCCCTCATCAAAATTACTAATCACAAATTTGCACCTTTGGGTGCGAAAAAACTTAATCTTTTATCAGCTTGCCAACAAAAACGTTGTCGTTTTTATCGGTTACCAGCATCGAATAAACTCCGGCCGGCAAGTTTGAAACATTGAGGTTTGATGAACCTGAGTTGTCTTTTACAACAATTTGTCCGGCAATGTTGATAATTTTCGTTTCCGAAATATTCCTTACTCCGGTAATATTGACCATGTTTGAAGCCGGGTTTGGAGAAACCTGTACTTTGTTGAGCTGATTTTCGAAAATAGATGCCGGTCCCATCAAATGAAAATTGTCGAAATAAAAATTACCAGCCACCAAATGACTCTCTCCACCAAACTGAACAACTACCTGATCGTAATCAACGTTGGCCGAAACTGCGCTAAAATCGAATTGAAGCGTGAGCCAGGTATCCAACTGATCAACGGTAAGTTTTACCTCGGTTTGGGTAGTCCAGGCTTCGCCACCAAGCAGGCTGTTTTGTAGTTTAACGGCAACAGTTTTGGTAAGCTGGTCGTTGTAACCATTGGTTGATGGAAAATAGGCATTCATCATAAACTGGTTCCGATCGGATAAATCCATGCGGTGATCTAAAACAAACTGTGCGTTTGTCCATTCAAAACTTCCTGACCGGCTATATCCGGCCACATGGTTGGCAGCGTTCGCAGGATCGGTAACGATGGTCAAATCGAGTAAATCAGGGTCCTGGAATTTCCAGTTTGTGATGGTGGCATAACCGTCACCTTCAAAATTATCCTGGACATCGAGTGCCTGTAAGGGTTTTGGCTCTACACCTCCGCCAGCAAATTCCATATCATCCCAATAATAGGTTTGTTCACCTGCCTGTGCGCCGGTTTGGCCGAAATTAAAGAAGATAGAAGCCTTGTTGTAAGAATAGCCCAGATTGAGTTGCGCTGTTCCGGTTGCTTCATTGCTAAAATCGAAAACCAGCGTTTGCCAGTCGTTTGCAACTGTTGTGTTAGCTTCGGTTTCGACACTGATGGTTGGGTCGGTTGACTTTTCGACTTTTAAACGAATTGGTGTTCCTGCGGTTGGCGACCAAACGCGCACGCTCATCGAGGTAGCATCTACTGCAAAAGGAATAGGATTGGCAAAACCAACATTTCCACCAACGGTGGTTCCGGCCCAAAGTTCAGCCACTGCAGTTTTAACGGATTTAGCAACTGTGTTGGCTGCATTTGTTGGATCAACAATGACTTCGGAAGCATTGCCGCCAAAATCTGTTAAAGCATAATTTATCTCGGCATCATCAAAAGTTACTGGTAAATAAAGTGGTAAAATCACAACACCAGCGCCATACTCAGGGCCTTCGACATCATCAAAATAAAAAGTGTTGTCGGTAGTTTGAGCAAAGTCGAAGAAAATAACCAATTTGTCGTAAAGTCCAGAGGTTGCACCCGTAAAATCGTATTGAATTTCGACCCACTGATTTGGGGTGGTCACATTTCCTAAAACCTCTTTATTAATACCGCCATTTAACTGATCCTCGAGTTTAAAAAGCACCTGGCAAACAATCGGTGACCATACTTTGAGTTTAAAAGTTGTTCCTGTTTCAAAATTAACTTTACCAGGAATAATCGAAAAACAATGTGCCCATTGTTCGCCACTGCGGGCAATTTTTGCGACATTTGCACTAGTGTTTATCCCTGATGGGTCAGGATTTGCGATAACTTCTGGGATATTTGGCCATCCCGAGAATTCGTGATTCTGATTTGCATCAAAATCGTTATAGATGTACTGCGAGTAGCCAGTTAAGGCGACGAGCACGAAAGCTAAAACAGCATAAAAGTGTTTCATAGTTTTAAATTTTATTGAATGAACTTATTATAGATTAGAAATGAACTTGCGTTTACAATTTCGGATTTTTGATTTCCTCTTCCCTTCTTGCATCGAGATCCTTTTTCATTAAGGTGGTGGTATCCGAATCTATTTTATAAAATAGCATGAACAAGGCACACGACATGTATAAAATTCCGGGAATTACCGATACCAACAATTTGATGCCGGTGATGGCGGTGGCAGTTTGCTCAACATTTGGCATAAATTGCGAAATAGCCAGAATCCAGCCGGCCACAGCGGCTCCGATGCCCCAACCAGCTTTTTGTGCAAATACGGCAGCCGAAAAGTACAATCCTGTCGAACGGCGACCGGTTTTCCATTCGCCATAATCTGCCGAATCGGCAATCATCGTCCATAGCAGTGGAACTGCCGGCGCATAAGCCATTTTGGCGATAATATTAAACACATAAATTGTTGTTAAATCATTCACCCCTGGTAAGTAAATCAGCATAAAAAACAAGCCGGAAATTAGCGAGCTGCCAATAAATACCCTTTTATTTCCAAATCTCTTTGCCAGTGGTTTCGACAAAGGTAAAGCCACAATGAGTGCAACTGTGCCAATGACATTAAAAAGCTGGACATTGTTTTCCCGTCCGAGGTAATATTTAAAATAGTAGGCAATGGCGGCATTTTGCATGGCAAACATCACAAAAGAAACGATCCCAACGATGGCTAAAATTATCCAGGCTTTGTTGTTAAACAAGTTTTTTACATCTTCTTTAATCGAGTTTTTCTGGTCTTTTGGAGGCTGAACCCTTTCGCGGGTTGTTTTAAAAGTGATGAAAAAGAAAACCAAACTTAATGCTGCAAATAAAAACAGTGTGTATTGAAACCCCTGAGCTTTATCGCCACCACCAAAAAATTCGGCAAGTGTTAATGCAAGGCCGGTAACAATAAATTGTCCGCCAAAACCGGCAATAAAGCGATAGGTATTTAATCCGGCGCGCTCGTAGGTGTCGTCGGTCATTACGGCTCCCAAAGCCGAGTACGGCAGGTTAATGAATGCATAAGCCGTCATCAGAAGCACGTAAGTTGCACCAGCATAAATTATTTTTCCATATTCGCCGAAATCTGGCGTTGTAAATGTTAAAACAGCCAACACAGCGTAAGGGACGGCCCCAAACAAAATGTAAGGGCGGAATTTTCCCCAGCGGGTATTGGTTCTGTCGGAAACCACGCCAATAACCGGATCGATGGCCATATCCCAAAAACGGGCAATGAGCATGATGGTACCTGCGGCTGCGGCTGAAATTCCATACACATCGGTATAAAAAAACAAGAGCCAGAAACCCACCATATCCCACACAAAGTGAGAAGCGGTATCACCCAGGCCGTAGCCTATTTTTTCTTTTAGCGATAGTTTTGTTTCGATATAATTCATATTTGCCAGGTGTAAATTTCGATGAAATAATCTATTAGTCTGTTTTTTTTGTCTTAACCAGTGAAAAAAGTACACTCGAAGTTAAAATAAGAAAAATTATCAAAAGTGAAAAATGAATGGGAATTTTAAAAAAATCTATTATTACCATTTTAATCCCTACAAAAACTAAAATTATTGCTAAACCAACTGCCAGATATTTAAATCTTTCGATAATGTTAGCCAAGGCAAAATACAACGAGCGTAAACCTAATATGGCAAAAACATTGCTGGTATATACGATAAAATGGTCCTGAGTTACCGCTAATATTGCCGGAATGCTATCAACCGCAAAGATTAAATCGGTAACTTCAATCATAATTAAAGCAACAAATAATGGAGTGGCAAGTGTTTTTTGATTTTGTTTAATAAAAAACTTGTCTCCATGCAAATCATTTGTTGTTGGAAAAAACCTCTTGAAAAATTTTATAACAGGATTTTTATCAGGTTCAATCTTTTTATCCTTATCAAAAAGCATTTTTATTCCGGTAAAAATTAAAATAGCCCCGAATAAATAAATGGTCCAATGAAACTTTTCTAACAATGCAATACCTGCAAAAATGAAAATTATACGCATGATCAACGCCCCAATAATACCCCAGAACAGCACCTTGTGTTGATAAATGGCAGGAATCTGAAAAAATGAAAATATCAGCACAAATACAAAAATATTATCAACGCTTAAGGCTTTTTCGATAACATAACCTGTAAAAAATTCCAGCGCTTTTGTCTCACCAAAAACATAGTAAATGAAACCGTTGAAACATAAAGCGAGGAAAATCCAAATGCCGGACCATATCAGCGCTTCTTTTACACTAACTACATGAAGTTTTTTATGAAAAACTCCTAAATCTAATGCTAACATCAATAAAACAAAACCCTTAAATGCTACCCAAAACCAAATGTTTATTTCCATTAATTTTACATTTTTTCAAATATTTAGCTGTACCCTGTTTAATCGTATGAATTTTCATTGTTTAATCATTTTTTACTGACGAGAACTTTGAAATACCAATCCATATCCCGGTTAGAACATCTCCTAATCGGGATTTATCTTAGTAAACTTATCCTTTACGACATCAAAAGCCAGTTTCTTGCTTCTATCAATTTTTATAATTCCCCAGTATTCTTCATTGGCAGCGCCATCGTAGGGAACACCGCTGCTTTTCGGCGCCCATCCGCCGGGATCGAGGCTGTCGTTGTTGCCTGCTTTCCACAGTTCATCAACAAAGCCAAATATGGCTACGCCCGAGCAAATATCCCGATGTCTGAAAATTTGTTCAAGAATATTCCTGGTGGCATCGGCCTGTGCCAATTCATTATCACCCTGTTTGTAACCATTCAGTTCGGCTGCCATATAACTGTCGGCGCCGGCTTCCGACAAATACATCGGTTTGGAATTAAGTACGCTCCACTCCGAAAAAATCGCTTCGGGATTGTCCCAGCGATAAACATTCATTCCCCAGACATCAATGTTCGGGCATAAGGATAAAGCCTTCGAATCGGGCAATTCGCCGTGGGCTGTCGAAACCGGATGAGAAGGATCGAGCCGGTGAATGGCGTCGGTAGCATTGTTTAAGGCTTTGTACCAGTTATCAATATTACCTCCGAACCACTCGGGGTGATAATTATACTCATTGCCCAGCTCCCAGAAAAGTATTGCGCCATGGCTTTTGTAAGTGTTTACATAATCGGCACAGGTCCCCGAAAGGATATCAAAATGTCCGCCCTGATTGTAACCAAAGCCAATAATAACCTTGAGTCCGGCTGCATCTATCTGATCCAGGACAGCCACCTCGGTAATGGGCGAATAAACCCTGATGGTATTTATCCCTGCATCTTTCATCAATTCCAAATCTTCGGTGAGATTGATGAAACTTCTGCGT
>CAIYZW010000084.1 GCA_903930725.1 uncultured Bacteroidota bacterium | reverse complement strand
TGGGAACAAAAATGAACGGACTTGAGGCCATTAAAGAAATCAGAAAAATTCCCGGTTATCAAAATACGCCCATTGCAGCAGTTACTGCAAACGCAATGGTGGCACAGAAAAATGAATTTTTATCGGAAGGCTGCACCCATTATCTTTCCAAGCCTTTTAATAAGAAAAAACTTGTCGAATTTCTGGAAACCATGAAAAGCGTTTAAGCTGTAATTGCCAATTATTTATTTTTGGAGCACCTCATTTTAATGGATAATAAAGCCTTTTGTTTTAACCCAAATCGGATTGGAAAATGAGACATTTTAAAGGATTTTTGATTTTATTTTTTTCGGTGTTTTTATGGATAAACTCCGCTCAGGCGTGGAATGAAGAAAAAACCGACAGCCTCAAAGGTGTTGTCACGCCGCAATCGTTGGGTGGCGTTCACAGCTCTTTTCATTATGATTTAACCTTGCTTTTAGCAGTAAAGATGGGCTTTTCGCCGGATACTGCCGAATTGATGGCCCGCTATTGCGCACTCGTTGATCAGATAAACCCAAAACCAGGCTACCCCTACCAGGGAGCATTAAATGGCATCAGCATTCCTGATACTTTTCCCAACTGGAACCAAGGCCTGGCCGGGACTGAAAGAGGTAATTTTACGACCAATTCATACAACGAAAGGCCACCCCAATACTGGCATTTTCCGTTTCGCAACCCTGCCGACACAATTTCGGGACCGATGGTTTTTGGAGAATATCCGGTGACTATTAAACAAAAATATCGTCAGTTGCCCTATTCCTGGCGAATACCGCTTATCCCCAATTTGCCGGCAATTATCAACTGGGCAATTTACGGAGGTGGAAATCCCGGTTATCCCGACAATTCAACACCTGTCGAGGTGATGTATTTCGACATGGTCTCGCAATCATACCTCCCGGTTCAGCCCAAAAGTATTCAGGCCTTTTCCATTTTGTTGCATTGCCTCGGCGACACCTACACGCACGAACATTGCATGGTTAACGATACTTTGAGAAGTCACCCCGATACCTCCGATTTTTGTGGATTGAACTACCATTCCTATTACGAATTTGCCTACGATCAGCCCATTATTGCCATGGAACATGCCGAACCGGCTGCACAGGCTGTATGGCGGGCTTTACGCGAATATAAACGCATTTTAAACATCAATAAGCCAGCTTTGTGGACAGAGGATGATAATGGATTTAAGGATGGCGATGGAATCCCGGATCAGCTTGAAGATGATTATGACAGCGATTATTCCGAAACTTTTATGGAGCGATGGAAATCGCCTGCCACCAAAGACCTTACCGGGGACGGAATTATTAATCATTATGACCATACTACCTGGCGGATTTTTACCTGTAACGAGGAATATTGCAATATTTCGGCTACCCTCGAACCAACGGCATCTATCATCGTTGGTCAAAGTTATCAGTTAAATCCTCAGCTTGATTATTACGATTCGTTGTACTGGACAACAGGTGGTGACGGGACTTTCGGCAGTTTGAACATTCAAAATCCTGTTTATTTTCCTGGAACAAGCGATACTTTGCAAGGCTCGGCAGTTTTAACTTTACATATTTTAAATTATCGGGGCTGCACTGACGAAAAAATACTCCAGCTAAATTTATCTGTATTGAAATATCAAACCCTGACGCTACCCAAAGGCTGGTCGGGTATTTCGGCGTTTTTTATTCCCACAAATACCGACCTGGCAACTTTGCTTCAACCACTCGGTGGTGATTTGGAGATCATCCAGAACCACCAGGGATTTTACTGGCCTTCGGCGGGAATAAACACCCTCGGAAACTGGGATTCTTTTTCGGGTTATCAGGTAAAATTATCAGGGGAAACCGGAATGACTTTTTATGGTCAGGTGCCACAGGATAAAACGCTAAGCCTGAGCCAGGGCTGGAATTTGATACCCGTCCTGAGCCCG
>CAIYZW010000083.1 GCA_903930725.1 uncultured Bacteroidota bacterium | reverse complement strand
TGCCGAGGACATCGTACAAAGCCGTGGCATGATGGAAAATTGCATCTTTATCCAGCGGCGTTATGAAGAAAAAGGCATGTTGAAGCCTGCGGACTCGCTAAAAATCATGAAAAATATTTGGGGAAGTAACAAATTTGAATTGAACAAAAACACCAAAACCGAATCCAATGAAAGTAAATGAAATTGTCGAAAAACTTGGGCTTAAAGTATTTAGCGGCGAAAAAGGCCTTCAAAACATCATTACCGGTGGTTATGTTTGCGACCTTTTGAGTGATGTGATGGGGCACGCTGATCAGGGAAATATCTGGATAACCCTGCAAACCCACAAAAATGTAATGGCCATCGCCTCGCTTAAAGACCTTGCCGCAGTGATTGTTGTAAAAGGTTTTGAACCCGAGAATGATACCATCGAAAAGAGCAATGAAGAAGGCGTACCAATTTTGGGAACAGAATTGGATACTTTTGAGATTACCGGGAAAATTTACGAATTGTTGAAATGAGTTTTTAATTTTCAATCCTGACTGGTTTTTAATTACTGTTGGAGGTTACTTTTTATAAACCTTTCGTTGCCAAAAAATGAATACTTACAAAGCCGATTTGCATATTCACACCGTGCTTTCTCCTTGTGGCGACCTGGAGATGAGTCCGAAAAATATTGTAAAACAGGCCTTTGAGCGAAATCTAAATATAATCGGAATTACCGACCATAATTCCACGCGCCATTGCCGGCTGATTTCGGAAATTGCTAAGGACAAGGGAATATTTGTGCTTTGCGGTGCTGAGGTTACTTCAAAAGAGGAGGTTCATTGCCTCTGTTTTATGCCTGATTTCGAAAAGCTTGCAGTTTTCCAGGAGTATCTTGAGCAAAATTTGCCTGAAATTAAAAATGACGAGAACATGTTTGGCTACCAGGTTCAGGTTGATGAAGACGAACAAATTATTTATGAAGAAGAAAAACTCCTGATTTCGGCGCTGGATCAAAGTATCGGGCAAATTGAGGAAAAAGTTCACCAACTTGGAGGAATTTTTATTCCGGCACACATCAACCGAACGGCAAACGGGCTGATCAGCCAACTTGGTTTTGTGCCGGATGACCTGAAATATGACGCACTCGAAATCTCGAAACATATTTCGCTCCCAAAGTTTTTACTTCAAAATCCTTTTCTCAAATCAAAAACCTTTATCCAAAGCTCTGATGCCCATTTTATCAAAAATTTGAGTGAAGTTTGGACAACGTTTAGTCTTGAAGATCTTAGCTTTAATGAAATTTTGATGGCTCTGCACGGTACAAATGGCCGTAAAGTAAATATTTAGAAATAGTATGTCCAATGAAAGAACTCGCGCTTCATATCCTTGATATTGTGCACAATTCGTTGAGGGCCAAAGCCAATCTTATCGAAATTTCGATTTTTGAAAATCCCACAGAAAACACTTATGATATAAGGATTTCGGACAACGGAAAAGGTATCGCCACCGATGTTATTGATCATGTTACCGACCCATTTTTTACTTCGCGTAAAACCCGGAAAGTTGGACTGGGCTTATCTTTGCTTAAGCAAAATGCTGAGCGAACCGGTGGATTTCTTACCATCCGATCGGAGTTAGGAAAAGGTACAATAGTAATTTGCCGGTTTACCCTTGATAATTTCGACAGGCCAGCCATGGGCGATATTGCCGGAGTTGTTGTTGATTTTGCTGCTTCTTTTCCCGAAAAAGATTTTGTTTACAACCACACTACTACAAAGGCAAATTATACCTTCGATACCCGCGAAGTAAAAGAAACACTTGGCGAAATGCCGATTAACACACCATCCATCCGATCGTATCTTAAAGAGATGATTAACGAAAACCTGGATGAAATTGAAATCATCAGATAAAAGGTAATTCAGGGTTGGTTGAAAGGGCTAATGTTTCTTTTTAATAAATTATTTGCCAGCTTTTTACATATTTTTTCGTGATTGTCCGGGTTTTTAAAACCCAAATCCATCCCGGAAAATTTGTTGTCGGATCAGTAAAAATTGATCGCAGCTTTAAAATTTTGCCAATGACAAATTTCTCAGGCCTAATTGAAAAATCAATTTTATAGAATTTTGAACGTAAGATTAATCCGGTGACGAAACTGCCTTTAACCTCTTTAACTTATTCCTGCAAAATCCTTTCATTTTGATGACTGAAGGGCGTTGTATCTGGCTTTTAACCGTGTAATCCGATAATTATCATTGAAGAGTTATATTGAAGCAATGCTCACATCGTTTTTTAATTAATTTTACAGCTTGATTTTTGCCTGTTTTAACACTTATTTTATTTGATTAAATCCATCAATTGTTTGGTGTAATTGTTTTTTTGGAAGGTATAATTATCATGAACAATTTTTAATTATGAAGGATAAAACCCATGACAAACCGGAGATTTCTGCCCTCCGCAATCAGGCAGAAGAAGCATTGCTAAAAAATGATGCCGAAAGAGACATCGAGCTTATTGACAGCGACCTCAAAGAACTTTTACATGACCTTGACGTATCCCAGAACGAGCTGGAATTATTGCATGAAGAGTTGAGGTTGGAAAGAGCCAAATCCGAAATTGCCATCGAAAAGTTTACAACACTTTATGATGAGTTTTACGATTTTTCTCCTGTCGGATATTTCATCCTAAACCGCAATGGTATTATTACCGACCTAAATACCAGCAGCACCAAATTACTTGGAAAAGAAAGGGCTTTATTGGTCAATAAAAGCATCAATACCTTTATCAGTCAGGAGAGCGCTGCGGTTTTCGGTGTATTTTTACAAAAAATCACGAATAACAAAACCAAGGAATCCTGCGATGTCAGACTGATAACAAATGAAAAGGCACTGATTTATGTGCATCTCGAAGGAATTTTTTCCGAAAATAATCAAAAATGCCTGATTG
>CAIYZW010000082.1 GCA_903930725.1 uncultured Bacteroidota bacterium | reverse complement strand
CCGGCTTTTTCAGGTGGTTCGATGCCCCAACCGTAACTTCCAAGGATGGCGTACAAAACTCCGTCGGAAGTAATGGTCAGGTCGGTGCCAAACGATTTATTTTCGATGTCGCCAAGCACCATTTCCCAGCTTGCACCGCCATCGGCCGACCGCATAATTGCACCATAACAGGCCGCATAAACGATATCCTCATCCAGATTTACCGGGTCGGTAACAATCCGCCAGATGCCCTGGAATATCCCGTTAAGGAAAGCCGGGGAGCCACCTTGCGTAAACGGCAGCGGCTGCCAGGTTGCACCGTTATCGGACGATTTAAAAATACCATCACCAATGCCAACGGTTCTTACATTGGTGCTTACATTCCGGTCGGTGGTGCTGAGTAATTCGCCGGTTCCATAATACCAGATGTTGGTTTTGCCGGCTCGTTTATCCTGTACAATGCAGGTGGCGCTTTGCTCGCCGATGGCATTTGTTACTTTCGTCCAGGTTTGGCCGCTATTCAGTGACTGCCACATTCCGCCCGATGCACTTCCGGCCAGAAGGTGAGTTTCGTCGGTAATGTCAACCGCGACACACAACATCCGTCCTCCAACATTAAATGGGCCACGCTGTGTCCAATCCTGGTTTCGCCCGGATTCGCCCTTTTTAGGCAGGGTTTTGGCAAAAGCAAGTTGTTTTGTTTTGATGTTTTCAGGAATCTTTCCCGTTTGCGGATTCCTGGTTTTCATAAATTCGTACTCCGCATTGTAAAAGGCAAATTCGGTGCGGGTTAGGCCTTTTTCTTTTTCCATAATCGCAACTGTTTCATCTGACTTTGTTTTTCGGATTACAAAAATTGCAACTCCAATGAGGAGCAGGACTGAACTCCACAAGAAAACGACTACTAATTTTTTCATTTGATTTAATTGTTATGTTTTTATCTGTGAATTATCTGAAACTTCTTATCCCATCATATAAAAAACAGCAGGTATCATGGCGATACTCAGCACAATATGCGCAATAACCAAAGCCGAAGCTGTATCGGGGGCGCAGTTGTAACGGCTGGCAAAAACGGGGCCGAGTACCGCCGAAGGCATCGAGCTTACCAAAACCAAAACCTGCGTTTGTATGGTTGATAAATGGTACAAAGTAGCCTGGGCATGAGCTACCATGGGTTGAAACCACATCTGGATGATGGCCGAAATAATGAATAACGGCACGATTCCTTTTAAGGATGTTAACTTTAATTGCAAGGATAAAATGAGACACGCCAACATTGATAAAGCCCCGTTTATCATTTTCAGCGCTTCAAAAAAAGGAGCAATAAAACTGTTTTCGCGATTGATGGGAATAAACGAAACCGCTATCCCCAAAACAACCGAAACGAAAATCGGAGAGCTGAAATAAGATAAAGAAAATGCTTTTTTTATATCGCCATTTTCCTGTTTTTCACCAAAATAAATAGCGATTGCCGGCCCCAGAATAAACAGTGGCAAACCAACCCCCAATTCGCTTAAAAGCACAGCATCAGCAATGGCTTCGGGGTTATTTGGAAATGAAAAGGCGATAAACGGATAGCCCAGAAGTGCCGAAGCTCCAAACGATGAAGTGAGCATCAAAGCGCCGGTTTTTGCTTTGGATAATTTAAGTACACGCCCTGCAAGCCAGGCTGCAAGCATTGATAAAATTCCAGCCACAAAAATGGAAAGTACCAGCAAAAACTGCCCGGCCTTGATGGGAGTTGCCGATAACTGAAGAAAAATAACCGCCGGCAATACAGCCTGGGTAAGCAATCTGGCAAAAATCTTCCCATCTTCGGCTTTGATAATTGAATATTTGCGAAGCAGCAAGCAAAACATGACCACGATGG
>CAIYZW010000081.1 GCA_903930725.1 uncultured Bacteroidota bacterium | reverse complement strand
TGCTGTAAACGTTTTTTTTGTTTATCGTAAATGTCGTTTTCCCTTCAATGGTTGCAACCTCAAGATCGTTTACATTATCATAGTAATACTCACCGATTTCCTGGCGCTTTTTAATGGCATCGCTGTAGGCGGGTGAAACGGTGTAAACATTGGCGCCTTTTTCATATTTCCCAACAGCATAATTGCCATTATCCGAAATTAGGAAGTACTTATAATTTTCCCAATCAACAAAATCGAAAGTTAAACCATAAAACGATCCTTTATTTCCCGAAAATGATGATACCCTGCAACTAAAGTAAAATGGCGTTCCGCTTAAAATTGGTGGTTTTTTGAAGTGAAATCCCAGCCGCTCATTATCCGAATCAGTCATTTTTAATCCTGTCATTGGTTCAATACTGGCCGAATAGGTTGAGTAATCACCCATTGGCCAACTATAGCTGTTTGTTGCCGACACAAAATTCTCAACATAAACTGTTGCACGAGTACCGTTTTCCAAAAACTCTTCCGCAAAGTTATCAACCAGTAGTCCATTATCATATTTAGCAACAAACCAGGGTTTTCCTCCTTTGTGGTAAGATTTGTAATAACCATGCATTTTATCAGATTTATAAAAAGCTTCCTCTGTCAATTCGCCATCCTCCGAAAATGCCGAGCGCTGCCCTTCCAGTTTATCGTTGCGGAAAAAGGAGATTGCCGAAATATTCCCGTTTTCATAATACCAGGTAAATATTCCTTCTTTGATGTATTCGTTAGGGTCTGCTGCCATCAGATTGCTACTTGTTGTTCCGTCCATCTGTAACTTCCCCGAAATATAATAATCGCGGATACTGCCACCGGCACGGCTACCAGAAAAGGGTTTAAAATCCCTGTAATACATCGGAGCAGATGGTGCTACGGCTACTTTCCAGAAATTATCAAAAACTACAGGCCAGTTCGATTGTTGTAACGCCAATTCAAAAGCCTGGGCATTCAGGCCTGCAGAGGCCATTAAAAGCACAATTATCAAAATCATTCTATTCATAATCCAAATTTTAAAGTGCAAAAGTAATCGGCTCGATTTATTTAATGGAAATTTTATTGAATAAAAAAGAGGGAATTTGTTGAAATTAGCCGTAAAACTGCCAGGTAAAGATTTTGGTAAACATTGATGGAATAATAAACAGCCTTCGCTTCAAAACAAAAGGAGAACAGCGCGAGCCATTCTCCTTTTCAAATATTAAACCGGTTTGGTTTATTTATCGAATTCTGCAAATCTAGTGATAAGGTCGACAACGCGGTTTGAATAACCCCATTCGTTGTCGTACCAGTTGAGGACTTTTACGAAGCGTTTACCAAGAACTTTGGTGTATTCGGCATCATAAATAGATGAATATGAATTTCCTACGATATCTGATGATACGATTTTTTCGTCAGAATAATAGAGGATATTCTTCATTCCCGGAGTTTTTGAAGCAAGTCTCACGGCAGCATTAACATCAGCTACAGTAACATCTTTTGCAACTTCAACCACGAGGTCAACGATTGAACCATCCGGCACGGGCACACGCAGAGCCATGCCATCGAGTTTTCCTTTGACTTCGGGAATAACCTGTCCAACAGCTTTGGCAGCGCCGGTTGTTGTTGGAATAATGTTTTCGGCTGCGGCCCTACCACGGCGGTAATCTGAGTGAGGAACATCAGCAAGGCGCTGATCGTTGGTGTAAGCGTGGGTTGTGGTCATTAATCCTTCAACGATCCCAAAAGCTTCATTTAAAACTTTTACCATTGGCGCAAGGCAGTTGGTTGTGCAACTTGCGTTGGAAACAATGCGGTGTTCGGGAAGTAATTTATCGTCGTTAACGCCCATAACAATGGTTGCGTCAATTTCGTCCTTTGCAGGCACAGTTAAAATAACTCTTTTTGCGCCAGCATCGAGGTGTGGCTGAAGTTTTGCACGTGAGCGGAAAACCCCGGTAGCCTCGATAACTACATCAATTTCAAGTTCTTTCCACGGATACTCACTCATATCCTTAATGGTGAGCATTTTAACCCTTTCTTTGGGAGTAACCAGATATTCGCCATCAAGATGAACATTCTGACCAAAACCCTTCATAACAGTGTCGTATTTGAGCAGATAAGCCAAAACTTTATTATCAAAAAGGTCGTTAATTGCAACAACTTCAATATCGTCACGGTCATTTAATATTCTGAAAACTGATCTTCCAATTCGGCCAAAGCCATTTATTGCAACTCTCATTTTACACCTCCTTCTTCGTTAAGTTTATGATAAGCAAGAATAACTTCCTCAATATTTACGGCCATAGCCAGCGTGCTATGATACCAGGTAAGGATTTTCAACATTCTGCCTTTCGATTTCATGGTAGCTAATTTATCGTAAATCACCGAGTGACGGTTTCCTACAACGTCAACCGATACAATCGGATCGTCGGTAACTTCCAAAATTCCGGGAATTTTTGCAGCAGCAGCTTCGATGGCTTTATTTACATCGTCAATGGTTGCATCCTTGTCGCGGAGAACTGCGGTAAGGTCGAGCATGGAACCGGCAGGAACCGGCACATTAAGGGCACAGCCTTCAACACGGCCATTAAATTCGGGCATAATAATCTGGAGCCATTTTGGTGTTGGCGATGCGTTGGGGATGATGTTTTCGGCAGCTGAGCGGCTTCTCCTGAAATCGGTCCCGGCAGTATCGCGCAAAGGCTGGTCGGCGGTGTATGAATGTACGGTGGTAAACAACGCATATTCAACGCCAAAAGCATCGTCAAGAATTTTTAACATGATGGCTGTTGCGTTGGTGGTCGAAGAACCTGCCGAAATGAGTTTATCGGATTTTTTCATGGTTGCTTCATTCACGCCTCTGATAATTATGCGGTCAATTTCGTCGTCGGGCAGCGAGTTTAAGATAACACGCTTTGCGCCTGATTGAAGGTGGCCTTCCATTTCTTTGCGGGTACGGTATTTTCCGGTGCCGTCAACAACTACGTCAACATTAAAAGCATCCCATGGCACATCGCCCGGATTACCAACTTTTAACATACGAGCCTTGCCATTGCTGGAAACCAGAAAGTTTCCTTCAAGTTTAATTTCTAAGTTTTTTTTGCTTCTTTTGGTCTCTGATTCTAACAGATAAACCAGGATTTCAGGGCGGCCGATGTCACTGATTGCAACAACTTCAATTTTGTCGTCTTCGAGACAAAGCCTGTACAGGTGACGATTGATTTCGCCGAAGCCCATGAGTCCTAATCGTACTTTTCTCATATTATTATACTTTAGTTTAAAAAAAATTCAATTCAACTCAAAGAAACAACGAACCTTATGGTTTATTGTTTATTTATTAACAATTAATAAAAATTTAATCTCCGTGTCACAAAATTGGTTTCACCGGGAAATCCTGTAGGGCATTTACCACAAAGGTTTCTACATTTCGTACCAGCTGGCATACATCGAATAGCTTTTGGCAATCCGTTGGATTTCGCCTTCCATCAGTGCACCGTCAATGTCTTTAATTTTTTTTGCAGGAATTCCGGCATAAACTGAGCCTGATTTTACAATTGTGTTTTTGGATACAAGTGCGCCGGCAGCAATAATCGAGTTGCTTTCGATAACCGCGTCATCCATCACAATTGCGCCCATCCCAATTAAAACATTATCCTGAATTGTGCAGCCATGAATGATGGCCCGGTGAGCGATGGAAACAAAATTACCGATATTTACAGGTGATTTTTTATAGGTGCAATGAATGATGGCTCCATCCTGTATATTTACATTATTGCCGATGCGGATGTAATGAACATCGCCACGAACAACTGCAGTAAACCAGATGCTGCAATCGTTACCCATTGCAACATCGCCAATGACAGTGGCATTTTCGGCCAGGAAGCAACGTTCACCAAATTGAGGTGTAAAACCGTTTAAACTTTTTATGAGTGCCATTTTTATCTTAATTTTTTACTGGAAAGTTTACCAATTCACCACCGCTTTGTTAAAGATATCCTCGATAAGATATTCGTTAATGGTTTTCACCAACGTTTCCTGAACGCTGTTCAAATCCTGCGAACTGGGATAATCTTCGTAACGGGTAAAAGTCTGGTCAATAAAGCTCTGAGTTTCGTCAACTTTATTAATAAAGGTGACTTTTACCGAAATGGTAAGCCGGTTTAATGCGGCCACATCGCCACTTTGAATTGCCGTTGGCCGGGTGTTGTAGTCAGTAATCTGACCTTCGATAACCAAATCACCGCCCTGGTTAACAATAATCAGGTTGGTTTGCGATTGAAATTTATCGCGCAAAGCATCGGTGAACTGCTGGCTTAATGTTGGGTTTACCAAAGCAGCGTTATTCTGGAAATAATCAATTTGAATTGTTTTAATGGCTGGCGAAATATTAGCGCCTGTAAATGAATAATTTACGCTGCAGGAGTAAATCAATAAAAATGCTGCTAATGAAGCAGCTATCGCAGCAATTTTATGTTTTATTGCCATATTATTCGATGTTGTATTCTTTAATTTTCCGATAAAGTGTCCTTTCGGAAATACCCAAATCGTTAGCTGCCAGTTTTCGTTTTCCCGAATGTTTGTCGAGAGCTTTTTTGATGAGGTCGAATTCCTTTTTTTGTATCGAAAGCGACTCTTCTAAAATTTCAGGATCCTGGATGGCCTCCTCGGTTATTGTCTCAAAATCAGATTGTAACTCGTTATTGTCGTCAATGTTTTTTATATCGCTGATGTTGTGATACAATTTTTTAAGCAATTGCGGATTTCGTTCCCTGAGCTGTCCACCATCTTCGTTTTCGAGGATTTCATTAACGCTTTTTTTTAGGTCTGCGATATCCTTGCGCATTTCAAACAACACTTTGTACATGATGTCGCGTTCGGTCATATCGTGGCCAATATCTTCTTTGTTGTAAAGAATTGGTAATTTGGAAATATTGGCCATCGGAAGATATTTGAGCAAGGTTTCACGTGAAATCTGTCTGTTTGCTTCGATGATCGAAATTTGCTCGGTAATATTCTTCAACTGCCTGATATTTCCATCCCAGCGATAATCTGTTAGCAATTCCACTGCGGTAATGTCGAGCTGGATAGGAGGCATGCGGTATTTTTCGGCAAAATCGGAAGCAAATTTTCGCAAAAGCAGGAAAATGTCCTCTCTGCGGTTTCGGAGTGGCGGGATAATTATTGGAACGGTGTTGAGGCGGTAATACAGGTCCTGCCTGAATTTCCCGCGATCAATGGCATCGGGAATAACCACGTTGGAAGCTGCAATAACCCTCACATCAGTTTTGATGACTTTTGATGAACCTACTTTCATAAACTCACCCGATTCGAGTACACGCAGCAACCTCACCTGTGTCGAAAGCGGAAGTTCGGCCACTTCGTCCAAAAAGATGGTGCCACCACTTGCAACCTCAAAATATCCTTTGCGTGCTTCGTGAGCACCGGTAAAGGAGCCTTTTTCGTGACCAAATAATTCAGAATCAATGGTGCCTTCGGGAATGGCACCACAGTTAACAGCAATGTACGGCCCATGTTTCCGGGTGCTTAACTGGTGGATAATCTGCGGAAAGACCTCCTTCCCTGTTCCACTTTCACCGGTTATCAAAACGGTAAGATCGGTTGGGGCAACCTGTTTTGCAATATCAATGGCCCGGTTCAGTCCCGGGTCGTTTCCGATAATTCCAAATCTCAGTTTTATTGCTTGAACGTCCATCAGTTCTTTTTAATTTAAAGTAAATTTAGATGATGCAAAATTACGAATATTTCTGCCATCCTGTCATTGATGGTTGATTGAAGGCTTATGATTTTGAAATTATCGGGCTTTTGATTAAAATCTTAAAATAAATAACCGAAAATAAATATCCTATTACACATCCAAGCAATGCACCAAAAAGAATATCGCCAGGGTAATGTACTCCTAGATAAACCCTTGAATCAGAAATTATTGCAGCCCAAAAAACGACTCCCCAGCTGAAATATTTAGAATAGCTCCGCAAAAATGGAATAAGGAAAATCGCGATGGTAAACGAATTTGAAGCATGTGACGAAACAAATCCAAAAACGCCGCCACATTTACCGTTTACCAAATGAACCAATGCAGCAATTTGCTCGTTGTGGCAAGGTCGCGGCCTTTGGATCAGGTTTTTTATCAAAACACTTAATTGGTCCGAAACCAGCATCATTACTGCAACCAGCAACAAAATCCAAACAGCGTTTCTCCTATATTTTTTTATGATAAGAAAAATGAAGAACAGATAAAGCGGAATCCAGATGAAGCGGTCACTGATCCAGAACATCAAAAAATCAAAAAAGGAATTATGAAATCCATTCAGGAAAAGGAAAAGCTGGGTATCGAGATTTTGAAGATAGTTTATCAAATGTCAACAAATTTTATTTGAAAACGAATATAAGGAGTTGCCTTTCATCAGTTACCAGTCGGCAGCATTGCCAACTGTCAACTTCGTAATAAAATATTATTCTGAAACATCTTTATTCAACTCATTCCAGATCATATCCTTCAACTTCTGAAGTCCTTGCTGGGCAACCGAAGAAATGAAAACATACGGCAAATCGGGCAAATCCTTCGCAATTTCACGTTTTAACTCGTCATCTAAAAGGTCGGTTTTGGTGATAGCCAGCAATTTTGATTTGTCGAGCATCTCGGGATTGTACTGATTAAGTTCGTTCAGCAAAATCCGGTATTCTTCTTTGATGCTGTTGCTGTCAGCTGGAACCATAAATAAAAGGATTGAATTTCGCTCGATATGCTTTAGAAATCGTAAGCCTAAACCCTTACCTTCGTGGGCACCCTCAATTATCCCAGGAATATCGGCCATGATAAACGACCGGTAATCGTGGTAATGCACGATGCCAAGATTTGGCGTTAGTGTAGTAAAAGGGTAATCAGCAATTTCGGGTTTTGCTGCCGAAATTACCGACAAAAGCGTTGATTTTCCAGCGTTTGGAAATCCAACAAGGCCAACATCGGCCAATAATTTTAATTCGAGGATTTTTATGGTTTCAATTTCGGGTTCGCCGGGCTGGGCATATTTTGGAGCCTGATTGGTGGGCGATTTAAAATGATCGTTTCCCTGACCACCTCTGCCACCGGGGACTAAAATTCTTTCTTCGTCGTGCTCATTTATCTCAAATTCGATTTCACCCGTTTCAAAATCACGGGCAACTGTGCCCAGTGGGACTTCAAGGTAAACATCCTGGCCGTTGGCACCGGTTTTAAGCGATGAGCCGCCATGACCGCCGGGTTCGGCTTTGATGTGCTTGGTATATTTTAGATGGAGCAATGTCCAAAGCTGCTTATTTCCTTTGAGGATAATATGCCCTCCCCTGCCGCCATCGCCGCCATCAGGTCCACCACGTGGGTTCATCCGGTCGCGGTGAAAATGTGCCGAACCACCACCTCCGTGGCCCGAACGACAGTAAATCTTAACATAATCCACAAAGTTTGAATTGGCCATTATTATTCTTTCCCAATAAGTTTGTAAATATCCGGATAATTGCGCGCCAGCCCATCGTAGTCGAGGCCGTAACCGATAATAAAATCGTTTGGAATTTCGAGGCCGATATAATCAATCGGGAAATCTTTTAAAAATGCATCGGGCTTAAAAAGCAACGTTGCAAGTTTAACCTCCGCAGCCTCGAGGTGTTTAAGTTTTTCGATCGTGTTGGCC
>CAIYZW010000080.1 GCA_903930725.1 uncultured Bacteroidota bacterium | reverse complement strand
GTTCTTCTTCACATTAAACGATTTACTCAGTCCTTAGGACTTTTTATATCCGTTGTTATTGTCCCAGACTGATTTTGAAATGAGGCAATTCAATACTTAACATCACTTTCGCCTGTAAAGCATTAAATACTCTCATAAGAGTCTCTATTGTTACATTACTGGCATTATTCTCAATTCTCGAAATCTGAGCTTTTTGCACGCCAATAAGTTTTCCGAGTTCTTCCTGGGTTAATTTTCGCTCCTGTCTTGTTTGTTTTATTGCTTGTCCAATCAAGTCCATTTGTAATTCATATTCAAATCTGTCTCGGTTTGGAGTGCCAATTTTACCGATAAGTTTGTCTTGAACTTCGTCTAATGTATGTGTTTTCATTTCTTTGTCTTATTAGTGATTTCTTTGTCTTCAAAATATCGTGAACGAACTTGCTTTGCTTTCTGGATTTCGCTGTCAGGAGTTTTGCTGGTTTTCTTTACAATTCCATGCGTTGAAATTACAAGAGTATTTCCAGAATCTGTCTTGTCCCAAAATGCGAATAGTCTGTAATGCAACCCTTGATAAAGAGTTCTGAATTCCCAGATTTCGTCTTTAAGTTTTTTGAATAGTTCAGGATCATGTCTTGTTTGAGCTTTACGAATATTAAAAATGAGTTTTTCGTAATGCTTCTTCTCAAGATTACTGAGAAATTCAAATGCCTCGTTTAAAAAAACAATGTCAACAAGCTTGTCCATTCATTTGCTTCTTTATCATGCAAAGAAACACAAAATGTTTCATTAAAAAGAAACCATTTTTAGATTGCTTTTTTTCGACAATGGATTTTAATAGGCTGATATCAGGCATTGGTGGTCTGTTTGGGGTAACACAAAAAGTACTTGGTCACGGTTTTCGAGAGAATATCAATATTGAGCTGGTCGGAGGCTTCGGTAATATCCTGAACTTTCCCATCGCGAAAAAGAATATTTATCCTGTCGTTAAAAGGATTGTAGGCGCTGTTGCGGGCAATATCCGTAAAAACAAAATAATCAGCATCTTCAGGAGAAATTTTATAAAGCGCTGCAACTTTTTGCTTCAAACCGGAAACTAATTCAATCCCAAAAGGTTTGTTCTGAATTTCGTTTCGGAACAATTGCCGGTTCACTAAGTTTTGCGAAAGTATCGAAAGTACTTTGTCGTTGGCTTTTGTCCACATTTTTATCGAAGCAAAAACATCAAAATCGTCCAGTTCGGCAAATGTTTCGAGGAAGGAAGGATTTTCCAAAAAATCATCTTTTGTAATTTTATTTTCGAGAAATAAACGGAAAGGGTCTGTAGCAAAGAGTTTTTCGCCATTCATGGCTAAGTATTTAGCCCTTTTTATAACCTGCATCAGCATATTTTCGGCCGAAAGCACCGTTTTGTGAAGGTAAACTTGCCAATACATCAACCGGCGTGCAATGATGAATTTTTCGACTGAGTAAATGCCTTTTGCCTCTACAACCAATTCATCATCAATTATATCGAGCATTTTTATGATGCGGTCGGTGTTAATTACACCTTCAGAAACACCTGTAAAAAAGCTGTCGCGTTTTAAATAATCAAGGCGGTCCATGTCGAGCTGGCTCGAAACCAATTGATGCAGGAAATGCTTTGGATAATCATTTTTAAAAATTGCAATGGCGGTGTCGAGCGCTCCCGAAAAGCCCTGGTTTAACCTTTCCATAAAAAGCAGTGAAAGCTCTTCATGGCTGATTTCGGCCACAATCGAATTTTCGAGTGTGTGCGAATAGGGCCCGTGCCCGATGTCGTGCAGCAAAATGGCAATCAGGGCACCGTTTTCTTCATCTTTAGTAATCTCATGGCCTTTGGAGCGGAGAACCTCGATTGACTGGTGCATCAGGTGCATGGTCCCGATGGCATGGTGAAACCGTGTGTGCAACGCCCCCGGATAAACCAGATGTGTAAGCCCCAGTTGCTTTATCCGCCTCAGGCGCTGGAAATAATGGTGCTCGATGAGGTCGAAAATCAGGTCATCTTGTATCGAGATAAACCCATAAACAGGGTCGTTGAGGATTTTTTTCTTGTTTCGGTTGTTTATTTCCACTTTCGTTTGTTGAGATTTGATTTGGAGATTTGTCGCTTCATTTTATGGTTTGCCCTCCACTGCTGCAATCTGGCTTTTGTTATGTTAAAAAATACTAAGGCTTTAAAATATTTAAACCAAACCGCCTGTTTATAGCCTGAGTTTAAGGAAGCAAAAATACATCTAAAAACTAATTCACCTTTATTTATGGACAAAATCAAAATTTTATGGGCAGATGATGAAATTGATTTGCTGAAGCCTCATATTCTTTTTCTCGAACAAAAAGGATACGATGTTTCGACAGCAAACAATGGCAGCGATGCCCTCGACCTCTTAAAAGAACAGCCTTTTGATATCGTTTTCCTGGACGAAAATATGCCCGGATTGTCAGGAATAGAAACCCTTTCGGAAATAAAAGCCATGCAACCAAATCTTCCTGTGGTGATGATTACCAAAAGCGAGGAAGAAGCGATAATGGAAGATGCCATCGGTTCGAGGATTGCCGATTATCTGATAAAACCTGTAAAGCCAAATCAAATCCTGCTGAGCCTTAAAAAGAATCTGGAAAATAAAAAAATCGTAAGCGAAAAGAGGAGTTTTGCTTACCAACAGGAGTTTAGAAGTATTGGCATGGAAATTTCCAACAACCTAAACCACAAAGAATGGGTTGATATTTATAAAAAACTGGTGCGTTGGGAACTCGAACTTGCCAGGAACGACGATGAGGGTATCAACGACATTTTGAGGATGCAGAAAGAGGAAGCCAATAAAGTGTTTTCTAAATTTATCGAAAAAAATTATGTTGACTGGATTAACGGTAAAAGCACCGATAAACCTGTGCAGTCGCACACCCTTTTCAAAGATAAAGTGTTGCCAACCCTTAGCAAAAACAGCAACGATTTCCTTATTCTGATTGATAACATGCGTTACGACCAGTGGAAAGTTTTGCAGCCCATTATCGAAGAATATTTCAGGATCGAAAGCGACGAAATTTATTACAGCATCCTTCCAACCACAACGCAATTTGCACGTAATGCGATGTTTAGCGGTTTGCTGCCTTCCGAAATCGAAAAAAAATATCCGCAATATTGGGTTAACGAAGACGAAGAAGGAACCAAAAACCAGTTTGAACAGGAACTTTTTAACGAACAGTTGAAACGCCACGGGAAAGACATCAAAAGTTCATATTCCAAAATATTAAATCTTAATGCCGGGCGTCGTTTGGTCGAAACTTTGCCCAACCTGATG
>CAIYZW010000079.1 GCA_903930725.1 uncultured Bacteroidota bacterium | reverse complement strand
CTCGAAAAAGAAGAGGCGGTTGGGTTGCTCAATTTGATGATAGCACCAAAATCATTGATAACAATACCCTCATGGCTTTAACCCTGATGCTTGCCGAGAGCAACCCGAACGACAAAGAAATGCTGGTTAAAGTAATTGTGAATTTGATTCAGAATAATTAATGTGGCTTCAAGGCAGTATTCAGATAATGGCCTGATTTTCATTCTAAAATAAAAAAACATCCAGCGAGACAATTGAATACATTTGTAAATTGTCTTTTGAGTTTTGTGATTTGAGCTTTTCTTCAAAAAGGTGTTTCACTCCCCACCCAGCACTTCACCCCAAAGCCTTCAAACCAGCCTTTAACCTTGGATAAACTGTCAGAATCAGGGACTGGGCGGGATTTCCAGCGGTAATCTTCTTTCCCGGACAAAATATGCTTTTCGCTGCCAAGGTGGTGCAACGGCAAAATATTGATTTCGTTTCGCCCGGTTTTATTTATAAACGAAGCAATGCCAGTAATGACTTCCTCGCTGTCGTTATATCCTGGAATCAGTGGCAACCTGAATATCAACCGGCCGTTAAATCGTTGCGCAATTTTAAAAGCATTTTCAAAAATCAGTTCATTCCCGGCACCGGTTTCGAGATGGTGCATTATCGAATTCGCGTGTTTTAGGTCAAAGAAAATCCAATCGAGAAATTTAAGTGATGGCTCGATATGATTCCAGGGAACCAGACCGCAGGTTTCGATGGCGGTGTGAATATGTGAATCGTAACATTTTTCGAGAAAACGGTGTGTAAATTCATGCTGTGCAAAAGGTTCGCCCCCTGTTAGGGTTATTCCACCTCCGGAGCCCCAAAACGGCCTGTCGCGCTGGATTTTTGTAAAGAGATTATCAAGCGTGATCCGGGTTCCTACAATTTGTAGTGCGCGGCTATAACAATTTTCGACACATCGGTGGCCTACACAATCTTTGCAAAGTTCCTGCCGGATTACCAATGAAGTTTCATTGGGCTCGATGGCCTGGTAGGTGCAGATTTTCATACAGTCGAAATCGTATAAACATTTCTCACGGTTATATAATGGCTCGGGATAAGGCAGCTGGCCTTCGGGGTTCGAACACCACGAACAGCGCAGCGGGCAGCCTTTCATAAATATCAAAGTGCGGCAGCCCGGCCCGTCATGAACCGAGAATCCCTGAATGTCGAATATGACGGCGCTTAGTTTTTCCTGATGTCCCATTCAAAATCTATGCAAGTGGTGGCAATCATTTCTGGCCAGGCTTCGGTTTTGCCCATACAATGGCCCATAAACTCGCCGGTTGTTGTAAAATGCCGGCAATACAGGCATTGCGGAATCTGGTCGAAGTGTTCGCAGGATTCGCCGTCGGCGGGAATGTTTTCTTTGTCGCGTTTGCAGATACCTTTAAAAACATCTACAGGCAGGAAATGGCGGCAGTCTTTATGATGATTTTCCATATTTTTTTTGGTTATGATAATTCCTGATATTCTGTGCGGGCGATCACTTCGTCCTGGATTTGTTTGCCCAACTCGACCCAATATTGCGTAAAACCAGCCACACGCACCATCAACCCGCGGTATTTTTCGGGATCGGCCTGGGCTTCGCGAAGCATTTTCGAATCAACAATATTAAACTGAATATGAAAAGCTCCTTTGCGGAGATAGGAGCGGATGAGGTCGAGGAACTTCCGGGAGCCTTCTCTTCCGGCAACAGCCGAAGGATGGATTTTCATATTAAGTTGTGAATTTTGAGAAGTGGCATGGTTGAAGCAGGTTGCCGAATTAAACAAGGCATAAGGCCCGTTTTTGTCCGTTCCAGGGTATGCCGAAACGGAGCCATCCACGAAAGTGGTGCCACAAAGGCGGCCATCGGGTGTTGCCTCGGTTACTGCGCCCATCGGGGCATGTGTGGAAACAGAAATCTGACAAGCATAAAGCGGCTTATCGTAAAGCGATTTGTAATTGCTGCACATGCCCGTAAAGAAATCCTGCCATCTGGCGAAAAGCTCATCCACATAAGGGTTGTCGTTACCAAACTTGGGGGCATCGAGGCAATAATTATGGATTTGCATCCAGTCCCGGTAATCATTTCCTGGTTTTTGTTCCATCAACGAAAAAGAGCCTGATTGTTTGGCTGTTTGATAACCAAAGTTGGCATGGATGGCTTCGCGCAGCTTATCGAGACTAAAATTCTGCTTTTCGAAAACATTTAATTTCATCGAAGCCAGGGAGTTTACAAGGTTTACACCTCCACAAATCTCAACATTAAAAGTGCGGTTAAACCGTGAACCCTGCTGCCCGATGTCTTTTCCGGTTTCCAGGCAATCCGGTTTCAGCATCGAGTTGACGATGGAAGGCGTAATTTTTCGCCATGCATCGTGCTGGATGTTGTTGGTGAGCGTAAGCACCTCCACGGCACGGCTGAAATATTGCCGGAAAGCCTGCCAGACTTCATCGTAGCTTTCTAATTTTAAGTTGTGAGAAGGGAAAATCCGTTCGCCGGTGCGCTGGTCAACACCATCAAAAAGGACGACTTCGAGCAGTTTTGGCAACGAAATAAAATGAACGCCAACGCTTGTTGCTGGTGCTGATCCTCCCGGAATCCAGTGAATTTTGCCGTCTAATTCAAGCGGCATCCAGCTTCCTGGCGAAGTTTCGAGGCATCCGCCAATTGACCAGGCGCGGGCTTCTTCCACAGTCATTCCTTCATCAGCAAAATTCGACATCAGAAACTCCATGGCTGTTCGGTTATTTACCCATGCCGGGTAACCTGTTCCGATTTTGGTACATTCGACACCCTGCATTAAAAAACCTTCGTGGGTTTTTTCATCAAAAAGCAGCGAAAGTGTGGGTTGTGGCGTGTCGCAGGTCATGCCCGATTCTAGAATCAGCATCTCGAGTTCGTTGGAAGCATCGGAACCATCCTTCTTTAAACCGCCCACACAAAGGTTGTTGAAGGTATTGCCGGAAAGTACACCGCCAACCACGCCCATCGAAGCAAAACAATCGAGGCAGGTATATTTTACGCGCATACATTCGAGCAATTCGATGGTTTTTTCGCGGTTGAGGGTTCCGCGATCCATGTCGCGTTTCCAGAAAGGATATAAAACCTGTCCCAGCCTTCCCGGCGAAAGCCCCGAAATGGCGTCTTCGTTCAAAACAGCCACATGAAAAATCCATGTTAATTGAAGCGCTTCATGGAAATTGTGCGGAGGATTTTCTGACAGCCATTCCAACATATTTGCTGTATCGAAATATTCGTTTTGTTGCTGGCTGCCTGCAGTTTCGTAAGAAGCCATATTCCTGGCTTCGGTGGCATGGTTCAAAATCCATGATTTTACACCTTCGAGCATCAGAATGACGGCTTTGTAAAAATATAACCTGTCCATTCCGGGAGCACCGGCAACTTCATTTATCGCTTTTTCGCAGATGTTGATGATGCCGCCAATGCCGTATTGCAGCGGGTAATAAT
>CAIYZW010000078.1 GCA_903930725.1 uncultured Bacteroidota bacterium | reverse complement strand
ATCCCTAATGAAATTACATTTCCACTTACCGATTCGATTTTCATCATGCTATAATTTGCTTCAAACGTAATTCCAAGGTTCTTTTTAGCCGGAACCATAACTCCGATTCCAAAAAATAAGTCCGTTCCAGTTGAAGCTTCGTTGTCGTTATCGGAAGACCCATATTTTATACTTTGATACAAAATCCCAAGATTAATGTACGGGATAACTTTGCTGCTTGAGTCTCCAAAGGCGTATCCCAATTGAGGGCCAATTCCAAATGAAGTTATGTTGTCACCACCCTGTGCCAAATATGAAACATCTAAAACTCCTCCAATAAATAAATTTTTGGCAACAAAATAATTGTAGGTAGGTAACAGTGATATGGTTGTTAAACGATCTCCGTCATACTCGTACAAGTCACCTCCGGAAGTTGAAAAACTTAAGCTCCCCGAAATAGTGCTTGCCCCCTGATCAACGGCGTATTTTTGTCCATTAACTCCTACAAAAAATCCCAAAAAACAAATGCCTAATAATAGTAAATGTTTAGTTTTCATCTTTTAAATAATTTAGTTTTCCTACTCATCTGGCTTTTCGGATACGCCCCGTTTTTATAGTGGTTTCCGGACTCCACTTGTTAATATTTTCATGATTGTCACTAAAGGGGGTCAGCCTTTATCAAACCTATTCGGCCTTTCTTTTAACGGGTTTCCTCAATTTTCTGGCATCACTTCAATTTTTAGATAAAACACATTTTGATACACCTGAAACAGGTCACCAGGTTTATTCCATCTTTTTACGTAAAGCACTTATTTTTTCGTAAATCCGGATAAAATAACGGTTTCGATCTTTTGCCGAGGTTGAACTTATCAGTGTTGATTCCTTCATCAAAACTCGTAACGATTTCTCGATTTGCTGGCAAAAATGCGGGTTGGTTGTTATCAGCAGGTTAATCACATTGTAGGTGAGATAGGCAGTGGAATTGCCATCAGTTTTCACAAAAATGGTGTTGTCGCCAAGCAGCACTTCATTAAAATATAACTTAAAGGAGCCTTCGATTCCTTCGGGTGAAGTTCCGGGTGTAAACCTGAACCCAAGCTCAGCTTCACGCTGCAAATGATGAATCATGGCCTCAAGCGAATCGCACAGCCTGAAGGCATTTTCTTTCTTAAAAAAGAATCCTGACACATAACAAAATTCGATTTGCCTGATTATGCTGTTAAAAGTTTCTTCATTCCAAAGCTCACAAGTTGGGATCTTGCTATAAATAACGGCAATTTGCTTTCCCATCTCCAGCAGGCCTTCGTCCAGTTCGAGGGTATTGAAACTATCGTTAAACTCCGCTGACGAGATCAGTGCTTTGTGCCAGAAAAGTACCTTAAAAGTAAAAATGTCTGGAAACCGAAAATAATGAAATATCGGGATGTCTTTGGCCGAATAGATGAACTCTTTTTCTTTAAAAGAATTTATCCGCCTTAGTTCAAAGAGCGTTACCTTCATCCAATCGTGGAAACTTACGCCCTGATCGCTTAAAAATGTTGACTTAAAAACAACATTATTAGTCGGGATGTTAAAGAGGGCGTCGATGGATACTTTGTAATGCTGGCTAAGAATTTTCAATTCATCCATCGAAAGTTCCTTTTCGCCTCTGATGCGCCTGTAAGCGCTGTCATAACTGATGTTTAGCAGTTCCGAAATATCATGAACGAGCGAGATACTGGCCGGAAGGCTATTCTTAATGACAGTAAAAAGAGATTCCTGGGTTGATTGCGCTGTTTTCATGCTGCAATTATACGAAACTCAAGTCAAAAATCCAATTTTAAAGGAATTTTTTTTTGAGATTTTTATCACCCGAAAAGACAAAAATAATTTTTGCATAAAATGCAAATCAGCGAAAAGAGCTTTGCGAAAATTGCCATAAACTGCAAATTTTCAGGAGTAAAAAAACTGATTTTCGCAAAATCTGAAATTGAATCACCGGTGGCGAAAAGTGGAAAATCAATTTTTACAAAAGTAAATTTTGCTACTGCGTATAACCGTTTCAAAAAGCTTTCGATAGGGTATAATTTTGTTTCATAAAATTTATGAATGATGAAAACAAACGCCAAAACGCTGATAATTCTCCTGGTCTTCCTGCATACCTCAGGTTTCAGGAATGAGGTGGGAAACAACATTTCAAAAAACGATCCTTCCACAAATGATGCAAATACAAAATTTACACTTGTCAGAAGCGATGATAACATCTCGCTCTATACCCGGTGGATACAGGTAAACGAAACTACACTGACCCGACAGGTAAAAGCTGAATTTGTGATTGATTGTCCGGCCGAAAAAGTAGTTTCGATACTGCGCGACGAAAAAACATATTTGCAATGGAT
>CAIYZW010000077.1 GCA_903930725.1 uncultured Bacteroidota bacterium | reverse complement strand
GGGGTTAGGGGCTCTCTCAACTCCCCTTTAGGGGTTGGGGGACATTTGTCAGGTTATCTTGATATGGAGCTATTGCGCTTCAGCACCGCAGGAAGTGTGGATGACGGAAAAAGCACGCTCATAGGAAGATTGCTTTACGATAGTAAATCAATTTTCGAAGACCAATTACAAGCAGTAAAAGATGCCAGCAAACGATTGGGCGGCGGAGAGGAAGTAAATCTTGCTCTGCTTACCGACGGGTTACGAGCAGAACGTGAACAAGGAATTACCATAGATGTGGCCTACCGATACTTTGCTACACCGAAGCGTAAATTCATTATTGCTGATACTCCGGGACACATTGAATATACTCGCAACATGGTTACCGGTGCTTCTACAGCCGATGTGGCCATCATTCTGATTGATGCCCGCAACGGTATTATCGAACAAAGTAAACGCCACTCGTATATTGCATCTTTATTGCAAATACCAAATGTGATTGTGGCAGTAAATAAAATGGACTTGGTGGATTTTTCTGAAACCATTTTCAATACTATCAAAAGTGAATACGAAGCTATTGCCGAAAAGTTGAAGTTGAAGAATGTGATTTTCATTCCAATATCGGCACGTGATGGTGATAATGTGGTGGATGCGTCAACAAAAACACCTTGGTACAAAGGAGAAACCTTGTTGCATTTACTCGAAACATTGCCTGTACGGAAAGATGAAACGAAGTTACCAGCGCGTTTTCCGGTGCAATATATCATTCGTCCTCATTCCGACGATTTTCACGATTATCGTGGATATGCTGGTCGCATTTCGGGAGGAAGTTTTAAAGTGGGCGATGAAGTGACCGTATTGCCATCAAAAACCCAATCAAAAATTATTGCCATCGACGAAGGTCCAAAATCATTGGAAGAAGCTTTCACGCCACAATCTGTGACCATTCGTCTGGCTGATAACGTGGACATTAGCAGGGGTGACATCATTGTGAAAAATGATGAACCAAAACCAACCGTAAGTGGCGTGGTGTCGTTGTTGGTTTGCTGGTTGAATCATAAACCGCTGAATGTAGGTGGAAAATATATCATTCGTCATGCTACCGAAGAGACTTTGGCCATTATTAAAGATGTGCATTTCAAAGTAAATATCAATACTTTGGAAAACATATTGGATGATAAAACGGTAAAGGTGAATGATATTGCGCACATTTCCATCAAAACTCTGAAACCATTGAAGTACGATTCGTACGGCGAAAACAGAATTACTGGAAGTTTGGTGCTGATAGATGAAAACACTTTCGAAACGGTAGGTGCAGGAATGATTGTACATAATTTGGAAGACGAAACGTTTACGATATAGAGCTGCCCCCAACCCAAGCCCCTAGCCCCTAAAGGGGGATTAGAGAAAGAAAAGAGCCCCCAACCCCCTAAAGGGGGATTAGAAAATAGCCCCTAGCCCCTAAAGGGGGATTAGGCAAGTTCATTCAAGTTAAACATCTCTTAAAATTAAATACAAATAAATTAACCAATACTAACTCCGATTCCCCTTTAGGGGCTAGGGGTCTTATTATGAATAATATACAAAACAATACTAACTTAGTTCCCCTTCAGGGGCTAGGGGCCGATTTATGTTTAGATTTAGGCGTTCTTAATTCCCAATTTTCCTCTAAGTCGCCCGAAGAGGTGCTGACTTATTTCCTGAAAGAATATAAAGGTAAGATTGCATTGTCGTCGAGCCTGAGCATAGAAGACCAGGTGCTTACTGACATTATTGTAGGTATAGATAAGACTACTCGTATTTTTACATTAGATACAGGTCGCTTGTTTCCAGAGACTTACAGTTTGATTGACAAAACAAATATCCGTTACGACATAAAACTTGATGTACAATTTCCTGACTACAAAGAAGTGGAAAAACTAGTAAAAGCGGAAGGTATCAATTTGTTTTATGCAGGAATAGAACAACGAAAAGCATGTTGTAGGGTTCGTAAACTGGAACCTTTGAAACGTGCTTTCGAAGGACTAGAAGTATGGATTTGTGGTCTGCGAAAAGACCAATCCGTTACGCGCCAAGCGGTACAGTTGGTAGAATGGGATGAAGCAAATCAGTTGATTAAACTCAACCCGCTCATCAATTTCACCGAGGAAGAAGTGTGGGATTATATCAGGAAGAATTCAGTTCCTTACAATAAACTCCACGACAAAGGATTCCCAAGTATTGGTTGTCAACCCTGTACTCGTGCCATTGAGGCAGGTGAAGATATTCGTGCTGGTCGTTGGTGGTGGGAAAATCCCGATCAAAAGGAATGTGGTTTGCACAAAAGATAATCGGCCCCTAGCCCCTGAAGGGGAATAAGAAATATTACCATTGTTATTATAACATCAATAATAAGTAGCTACTCAACACTCTTGCAATTGTACAGAGCCTTGATTTTGTTGTATACTTCTATTTTAAATCACAATAAAATGCCATAATATGAAATTTAATGTTTGATTGTATATTGAATAACGCTCTTGAACTCCGCCTTCAGGGGGTCGGGGGGCTGAGTTAGTTACTTACTTTTTCAACGGAATAACCATATTCCACGATTTGGTGGCATTATTGAAACCACCCGGACCATCCATAGTAGCAAAAAACAGGTAAGCAGGTTTTTCATTTTCAAAAATCATAAAGGGTCGTTCCAACTGACCTTGAGTGCTGATAGTTCCGTCTTCCCACGCTATCGTTCGTGAGTATGCTTTCGGTGATTTGTCTATTTGCCAGTGAACGGCATCTGTCGAATGAGCCGATACGCCACCACCTTTTTCGCCGCTGAATTTTCCTAATTGGTCTTTGAAAATCAAATGATAAGCCTTTTTATCTTTCCATAAAAATGGGTCTTCTGCTTCACCCTGCATTTCTACATCAAAAATGGGCTGGTCGTTGTTCAAAACTTTATATGGTCCCATAACTGTTGGCGCATAAGCAACTCCCAATGCCATTGATGAAAAAGTATTGTCTTTGTTGTATCCACGTCCTTTAAAAACCATCATCACCGACCCATCTTGTTGAATAAAAGGTGTAGGATTGGAAGTCAGATAGCTGTAAAAAGTATTGGGTTTGGTCTCCAATATAGGCTTATCCATCCTTTTCCAGGGGCCATAAGGGCTATCGGAAACGGCAATTCCTATGCGTTTGTTGGAACGTGCCACAATGCACCACTTGCTGGCAAGCGTCAGTTCATCGTAAGTTGGTTCGGAAAAAGGATGCGTAGAACCAATATAAAACAAGTAATACTTTCCCTT
>CAIYZW010000076.1 GCA_903930725.1 uncultured Bacteroidota bacterium | reverse complement strand
AAAATGTCAAAGAAAAATATAGTTTGTTTTGGAGAAGTATTGTGGGATTTGCTTCCCACAGGTAAAATGATTGGCGGTGCACCTGCAAATTTTTGCTATCATGCCAAAAACCTGGGCGCAGATGCAGCCATTATCAGTGCAACAGGAAATGATGCCCTGGGTGCCGACATCGAAAACACCCTTTCCGAAAAGGGCATAAAGCACATTTTAAACCATCCGGATTATCCAACCGGGACTGTGTCGGTAGAATTAAAAAACGGTATCCCCGATTATATCATCCACCAAAATGTTGCCTGGGATTTTATCCGCTTGGGTTCAGAAGCACTAAATTGGATAAAAACCGCCGATGCCTTATGTTTTGGCTCTTTATGTCAACGATCGGTTGTATCGGCCGAAGCCATCAATCAGGCTTTGGATGCTGTTACCGACAGAACACTTAAAGTGTTGGATGTAAATTTGCGGCAGCATTACTTTTCGCAATTAATCCTCGAAAAATCATTTAAAAGGGCAAATGTTGTAAAATTAAATGATGAAGAAATCGAAATCATCGGGGCGATGTTTGAGCTTTCGGGTTATCAAGACGTAAAATGCCGGGCACTAATGAATTTGTTTCAGATTGATGTTGTGGCTTTAACCATGGGTGCAAATGGAAGTTTGTTGTTGACCGCGGATGACGAATCATTTGTGCCAGTTCCAAAAGTAAAAGTCGTTGATACCGTTGGTGCAGGAGATTCATTTACAGCCGTTATGGTGATGGGGCTGCTCAACAAAAAGCCACTTCACGAACTTCACAACGAAGCAACCGAATATGCAGCAAAGGTTTGTACCTATAGTGGTGCGATGCCTTCATTTTGAAAGTTTGAGATGTCTTTTGAAATTTCTTCCAAAAAAATCAGTTTCAAAAATCAGAGCCTAAAAGAGGTGCGGTAATCCAACCTGCTGCACGCTCCGGTTCCCCGTCTTTCAATGGCCCCTGCTCATCTGCTACAAAAAATCCTTCAGGTGGGAGGATGAGTTTACCGCCTTTTTCCGTCAGCATTTTTGAGATAGGTTTGGCGGCATAACCTCCCGTTTTCACGATAAACCGCAGCGGCGCTGATTTTATGTCGCTCAACAAAATGCGGGTATCAAAGGCTGCTACTTTGATGCCTTGTAAACTATTTTCAGGCAGGTTTTTAAGTAAATTTACGATGAGTGGCGTTGGCCTGAAACCCCGTGTTGGCGAGCCAACAATGAGAAAACCCAACCCCTGCAGTTTTTCCTGAGAAAAAGTGCCGGCTTCACAAACCTCAACTTCGGTGTGTACCCCGATCCCCTCACCAATGGCAGCAGCAACTTTTTGTGTATTTCCAAAAACTGAATCAAAAACCACCAGTACTTTCATCACAGGAATTTTTAAAATATTTGGTAAAATTATCACATCTTACCGATAAAAATTATCATGAATTAACTTATTACATCCCTGCGGGATTTTTAAATATTCACGGCTCTTTTTATTTCTACCCATATTTTATCCCTAACAGGATAGTCACAGCGTGACTAAATGTTAGTAGCAAGTTTTTTACAGAACCGTTAAAAGTCCCCTAAGGACGAAATCTAATATTAGTCGGGCAGCAATGATTTTTTTATTTTTTTAGGCTTTTTACTAATTTGATAAGGCCTATTTTTGCGACCTGATTCAGGGGAAATGACAAAAAAATCAATATTTTT
>CAIYZW010000075.1 GCA_903930725.1 uncultured Bacteroidota bacterium | reverse complement strand
TGAAAAATATTAAAATCATTCTTTGTAATTCAATTTATTTGATACCAAAACAATTATCAGGATTCAATTTTCTTTTTAGTAATCCTGATAGCTTCTTCAATTTCCGGATTTCTTCTTTTCGACGGAATTTCTTCGAGTATTTGTAAAAACCTTTTAAATTGTCCTGTTTTTTCTATAGCCATCCTCAATTTCTTAAGCGTTTCAATAGTTTCAGGAGATACATGAAGCGACTCTCCATAGAAATTTGCTGCCGATTCAAAGTCACCACTATTATAAAAGGAATCTCCCTGTTTATTAAGGTTAACCATGAGTTCAGACTTCAACTCAGCAATTTTGCCTTGAAATTTTTCAGATCGTTCGCTAATTGGGATCAATCTGATAATTTCTAAAAATGTTTTTTGGCTTAACCTGGTAAAATAATCTACTTCAAGCATTTGAAGCATCTTATCAGGAGATTGGTAAACTTTGGAAGCACTTTCGAGTTTTATCCAGGCTTGTTTTTCTTCGCCCGCTTTTTGCAGAATTATTGCGCTATCTATCAATTGCTTGAAAACGATTTTTTTTAATGCTTGTAGATTTTCCAGGACCACAGGAATCCTCTCTTCCTGCTTAATATTATTTAGAACCTTAAGGGATTGTTGGTATTCTTTCAATTTTACATAAATCGAGGCCAGAGCCTCATTCGACTCTTTGTAATCAGGTTGAATAGCAATAGCTTTTTTTAAACAATCAATAGCATTTTCATAATCATCTACTTTATAATAGGCAATTCCCAGGTTGTTTAAAACCGAAATTTTGGTTGGATGTGCAACAATTGCTTTCTGGAACGCAGCGAGCGCATTTTCTCTTTCATTTAATCCCGACCAGGCCAGGCCTTCATACCAGGCTAAAGGCACTGATTCCGGATCAAGGTCCCTCGCCCAGGTTTCCGATTGTTTGATTTCAGCAAGTAAGATTTTCCAGGATAATTTACTAAGTGAATAGCGTACTTTGGTTAACCATTGATCTGACCGAATGATGGCACTGCCATAGAGAATCGGTAAAATAAGCAATACAAGAATAACAAAAACCAGCTTTCGGTTGAGAGGTTTTGAGACCACCGGTTTCGATTTTTGGTACAATATTATTGCCGATGCCAAAAAGAAAGCCAGGTAAATCTGCTGATTGATCCTTTCGAGCGGAAAATCGAACAGTGATGTTACGAGATAAGATAACAAACCTCCGATCAACAGAAGGGCAAGCAATCTTGACTGGTAATCGTTGCTGGTTTTTATTACCTTTAAAAGGTAGTAAAGCGTGATAATGAAAATACTTAGAAACAGGATGATACCAAAAACTCCCTTTTCGGCAAAAACCCATAAAAAATCGTTGTGTGGTTCGATCCAGTTCAATTGTTTTTTTCCAAGTCCTAAACCTTTGTAATAGTTTGCCGAATGAAGCTTCCAGTTTCCTGCGCCTACACCTGTTAAAGGATTGTCAGCGATCATCCGGGTGGTTACGTTCCATATTTTCAATCTATAGATGTTGTTACCTGCATCCGGATTAGCAATACTTTTTAAGTAGGCAAATCGTGAATGTGGATCTTTTGCAGGGACATAAATTACTAAACAAAACAGAGCAATAAACAGCGAAAAATAAGTAAAAGTCAGCCAATTGCGCTGTTTAACATTAAGATTAAACAACTTGTACCAGAAGCTTAGAAAACAAACCAGGACAGCACTGCTCAGCAATATTGCTGTCCACACTGATCTGGTTTGAATCAGTAAAATCATGCCAATAATCAAAATGGCTGCAACGATGGAAGCAAGACGCCATTTTTTGGTGAAAGAAAAAATTCCGTAAGCAATCATTGGTAACATGAGCATCAGGTTGATTGCATATTGATTTTTATGGGCCATCAAACCCTTAACCTGATAAATTACCGGAAGTCCATCAGGAAGGTACTCATTGTTAGTACCAACCACATAAAAAACATATTGTAAAATGCCAATACTTATTGCAACAAAAGCTGATACAATGATAAACTTTGCGATTTTTCCGAACCAATCTGGAGTGTTAAAAGCAATTGCAATTGTGAATAAAACCAAAATCAGAAAGGTAAAGGATTTAAATACGTCAAAATAGGCTTCCTTGATATTAACTGTCACTACCATCGAAACAACTGTTATTAGCAGGTATCCGGCTATGCACCATATCAGTGGATTATTCCATAAAGAAACGGGTGTCTTGTTAAGCAGATCTGCCCTCCAGAGAAATATCCCAAAAACCAATAAAAACATACTTAATGCAAACAATCTTGGAGGTTGAACTGCATCAAGTGCATCAGGTAAATAAATCACTGACATTGCAATGAAAACGAAAATAGCATAAAAATAAAGTAGCGGAAGAGATGAAAAGTGTTGTTGTCTTGTTTGTTTTTTTTGATAACTCATTTTACTAAATTATTTATTGAATATGTGCTAATTCAGCAACCAAAATTAATATTATTTATTTGACCATACCAATGGCAAAAATAATAAAATCAGATTACAAAGTACTTTTTTGCAATAAAATGGATACTTTTGTTTTTAGAAAAAAGCATTACAAATTTTGTAAGGATTGATATAGTTTTATGAACCATAAAAACGAATGTTTACCAAATTTTCTTGTTGTGGGTGCACAGAAAGCTGGCACTACCACTTTATTCAATATTTTGAATCAGCATCATCAGGTTTTTATTCCGGTTGCCAAAGAGTTACATTTTTTCGATACTCCTGAAAAATTCGCGAAGGGTTCAGCATATTATTCATCATTATTTGCTGGGACTGGCGATGCAAAAGCCATTGGTGAAATTACTCCTTCCTATTTGTTTTATCCAGAAATCCCCGAACGTATTTTTAATACACTTGGCCATGAGGTTAAAATTATCATGCTGTTACGAAACCCGGCTGACCGTGCAATTTCACATTTTAAAATGGAATTTAGCCGAAGAAATGAAAAGCGCTCATTTCCTGAGGCGATCCTGGAAGGCATCAAAGGGATGAAGAATGGCCTTAATAACAATCCTAACACAAATTATCTTGATCGTGGTTTTTATTCAAAGCAGATCAAAAATTATTTCAAATTCTTCTCCCCAGAAAAAATTTTAATCATCATTTTTGAGGAGGATTTTATAAAGCAACGTGATGAAACAGTTAAACGAATTTTTAATTTTCTTGGGGTTGATGAAGAAACTATTCAAACAAATATTACTGAAAGATCTGCCTGCTACTACCGATCGAATA
>CAIYZW010000074.1 GCA_903930725.1 uncultured Bacteroidota bacterium | reverse complement strand
TAATCTCTTTGGTGGTAGAGGCTACTTTAAGTGCCATTACTTTAAAAGGATAAAAACGAAATTGCTCTGATCGGGAAAAGTATCCTGTGAGGATGATAAAGCGCGATCATCGCATTGCCAGGAATCGGCGGAAACATAGCCGGATGCTGGCGGAATACAATTACAAACAAAAATCAACTGATGAAAATTAACATTCCCTGGCCACTGTTTAAAAAGTATTTATCAAACACGCTCCTTCCCGACGAGCAGCGCGAACTGGAACTTTGGCGCGATTCATCCGAACTTAACAGGCACATCTTCGACGAAATTGCAGAGGATGAAGTTATTAAAAACGCCATTCTCAGCAGCGCCTGGGACGACAATTCCAAAGCATGGAAACAGATACTCTCCAGAATCGAGCACCCGCCAAAGCAGGTTACGATGCCACGCCGGCATTTCATCATCATGTCGGCAGCAGCCATAATGTTGTTATTTGTTACTACCGGGTCACTCCTTTTTTTCAACAACCCGCGCAGTAAGGTAGGTACAGAAATTCCGGAAGGCTACACCTATATTTTTTCACCACGCGGCCAGCGTACAAAAGTTGTCCTGCCCGATCGTTCAAAAGTCTGGCTCAATTCGGAGTCATCGCTCCGCTATTCGACGATATTTAATGGTTCTCAACGGGAAGTGGTTTTACAAGGCGAAGCGTTTTTTGAGGTTCAGCCCGATCCGGGAAAGCCATTTTTTGTTGCTGCCAACGAAATTAAGGTGAGGGTTTATGGCACATCGTTCAATATTAAAGCTTTTCCCAACGAAAACACCATCGAAACCACACTCATCGAAGGCAAGCTGAGCGTGACCTCGCTTACACAATATGGCAATGAACCAAGTGAAATTTTCCTGAAACCCAACGAAAAATGCATTGTTACCCGTGACAATAAAAATGTAGAAATTACCACCAGAAACATGGCTTTGGATGGACCTTTCCAGGATGTTGAATACGCTGGCGGAGGACGGGTTAATGATCTGGTGGTGCAAAAAAGCATCAGCACTGAGGAAGAAAAGCTCTGGAAAGATGGTAAGCTCGTGTTTCACAACCGTTCGTTCAGCAAACTGGCAGTTGATCTGGAGCGGTGGTTTGATATAAAAATCCATTTTCAGGATAAGAAGATCGAGAGTTACAAGTTTACCGGATCTTTTGATAAAGAAACGATTAATCAGGCTATGGAAGCCCTTAAGCTGTCATCACAAAAATCGTTTTATTACGAGATCAAATTCCGCGACATTTATCTATCATCCAAATAACAAGATTAATAACTCAAAAATTTTAAATTTTATGTCACCATAATTCAAATCATAAAAAAAGAGGACCAGACAAAGCGCCGGATCCTCCCCGTTCCATGATTTTAACCTTTACTTACTGCGAATAAGTAAACAGCGAAACCACCGGAACATCCCCCTGCACAAGGCAGGGAAGACATATTAATGATAATAAAAATCAATACAAAAGTATGAAAAAATTAATTACTGACTTCCTCCGGTACCAAACCGGTCATTCTAAAACTTTTAAAGTTATGAAAATAGCGCTGCTTATAATGATCCTCGGAATAACTAATGTTAGTGCAACCGTGTTTTCACAAACACTCGATCTCGATCTGTCACTTAAAAATGTTCCGCTCCAGGAGGCTTTTGCGCGTATTGAAGAAGAAACCGACTACAAATTTCTTTATCGTTCTGATCTGATTGATATTAATAAAGAAACGAATCTTGAGATTAAAGGGAGCACTACACTCGAAAGATTGCTTGCCAAACTCCTAGTAAATTCGGATATTGATTACGATGTGGTGAACGACAACCTGATTGTGCTGTCGCCTTTACAACCTGTAGTTGTTACAGGTTCCATTACCGACTCAAAAACCGGCGAAACAATTCCCGGTGTTAACATCCTGGTCGAAGGAACTGCGGTGGGCGCCATAACCGACCTGAATGGAAACTTCAGCATTGAGATGCCTGAAGGTAAAAATACGCTGGTGATTTCGTACATCGGCTATGAAACTCAAAAAATTCTGGTTTTCGACCAGAAAACAATTAGCGTCAGCCTTGTTCCAAGCGTGAGCAACCTGAACGAAGTAGTGGTTGTTGGGTATGGTACACAACGTAAACAAGATCTCACGGGGTCGGTTTCGGTAATCTCGACCAACGACATCAAAACATTGCCTGTTCCAAGTCTCGGCGATGCTATGCAGGGCCGTGCAGCAGGTGTACAGGTAATCCAATCGGGAACTCCCGGAAGCGATGCTACCTTCAGGATACGCGGCGTCGGTACCATCAACAGCAACGATCCGCTCCTTGTTATTGATGGAGTGCCGGTATCCGGTGGACTTAATACATTAAACATGGATGACGTGGAATCGTTGCAGGTACTCAAAGATGCTTCGGCCACGGCTATTTATGGTTCGAGAGGTGCCAACGGTGTTGTGATTGTGACCACCAAACGTGGTAAAGGCGCAGCATCAAGCTTAAATTTTAATTACTATTTTGGTTTGCAGAAAGCTACCAATATGGTTGAGATGCTCGATGCCAGCGAATTTGCCACCTTACATAACGAAATCATGGAAAACGCAGGCCTTGCCAAAAATCCGGCTTATTCTGATCCGGCCTCGTTGGGCGAAGGCACCGACTGGCTTGGAGAATTATTCGATGTAGCACCCATGCAAAACTTTTCGGTTTCATACTCCGGTAAAAGCGATAAAACCAACTTTTATGTATCCGGGAATTATCTGAATCAGGAAGGTATCATCATTAATACCGGCTACAAGCGCTATACAGTGCAGTTCAACAGCGATACCAAGGTTTTCGACAGGTTGAAATTCGGGAACAGCCTCACACTTAATCACGACAAAAAAACCAGCGGAAACTACAATATCCGCAATACCATGTCGGCTTTACCAACGCAATCCGTGTTACAGCCCGATGGAAATTATTCAGGCCCGGTGCAGCAACCCATGTGGGAAGGCGATCTTGTAAATCCGATTGGTCTTGCCAAAACGGTTAACAATTCCACTTTAGGCTACAATCTCATCGGATCAATTTATGGCGAATGGGAAATTATTGATCATCTTAAG
>CAIYZW010000073.1 GCA_903930725.1 uncultured Bacteroidota bacterium | reverse complement strand
TGCTATTATCAGCGTGTGATCCGCCATTCAGAATATTCATCATCGGGATGGGCAAAGTTTTAGCGCCAACACCGCCAAGATAACGATACAATGTCTGGCCGGTTTCGATAGCCCCAGCATGAGCAACGGCAAGCGAAACACCTAAAATAGCATTTGCTCCAAGGTTTGCTTTGTTGTCGGTGCCATCAATTTCGATCATTTTTTTATCAATTTCAACCTGATCTAAAACAAAAAGTCCCTGCAACTCTTCGTTAAGAATCGAATTTACATTATGAACGGCTTTAAGTACGCCTTTTCCCATATAGCGTTCTTTTTCGCCATCGCGCAATTCGACAGCTTCATGAACACCGGTGGATGCACCTGATGGTACAGCAGCACGGCCAATTACGCCATTGTCGGTAATTACTTCAACTTCGATTGTTGGATTTCCACGAGAATCCAGAATTTGACGTGCATGAATATTATTTATTGAACTCATTTTTAAAAATATTAAGTTAATTAGTTTTTTCTAAATAAAAAAAGGACAAAGCCCTTTAAAAGCCTTATCCTCAGTATTAATATTAAATTTTGTCAGCAATTTTTATTCGGCTTTCTTTTCCGCTTCATCTGTTTCCAAATTATCAGATGCTTCTACGTCAGGCACATGATTTTCGGTAATTTCGGCCACTGGTTCTTCTTTGGTTTCGGCTACTACAGCGGCAGCTTTAGTTTCCGGTTTTACCTGTGAAGTTTCCTCTGTAGCGGCACCTTTACCGGAACCTCTTCTTCTGCGTCGTCCAGCTGTTTTTGCAGTTGGAGTTTCGCTACCGAGAAGCAATAAGTTATAGTCAACAAGTTCCATCATACACATATCAGCGTTATCACCAAGCCGGTTTCCCATTTTAATGATTCTGGTGTATCCACCCGGACGGTTTGCAACTTTAACAGAAATATCCCTGAAGAGTTCGGTTACAGCATCCTTGCTTTGAAGGTAGCTAAAAACCATTCTTCGCGAATGTGTAGTATCCTCTTTTGATTTGGTAATCAAAGGTTCAACATATATTCTGAGTGCCTTTGCTTTGGCTACAGTAGTCATGATGCGTTTATGCAGAATGAGTGAAGATGCCATGTTTGATAACATTGCCCTGCGATGAGCACTTGTCCTGCTGAGGTGATTAAATTTCTTTCCGTGTCTCATTTCAATTATTCCTTGTCTAATTTGTATTTTGTAACATTCATTCCAAATTCCAGGCTTTTGGCTTTTACCAGTTCTTCGAGTTCGGTAAGTGATTTTTTACCAAAATTCCTGAATTTAAGCAGATCGTTTTTATTGAAGGAAACCAGGTCGCCCAAAGTTTCCACATCGGCTGCTTTTAAGCAATTCAATGCTCTGACTGAAAGATCGAGATCAACCAATTTGGTTTTAAGCAACTGCCTGATATGAAGTGAGCTTTCGTCGAATTCTTCGGTAACATTCTTTTCTTCGGTTTCGAGTGTAATTTTTTCGTCTGAGAAAAGCATGAAGTGATGAATCAGAATTTTAGCAGCTTCTTTTAGTGCATCTTTTGGGTGAATAGAGCCGTCAGTATTGATTTCGATAACCAATTTTTCGTAGTCGGTTTTTTGCTCAACGCGGTAATTTTCGACGAAATAATTCACATTCTTTATAGGAGTATGAATCGAGTCAATCGAAATAGTTCCGATTGGAGCATTCAGAACTTTATTTTCATCTGCCGGAACGTATCCTCTACCTTTATTTATCGTAATTTCGAGGGATAGTTTCACAGATGGTTCCATCGTGCAAATTTCAATTTCGGGATTTAACACCTGGAAAACAGACAGATATTTGTTAATATCGCCAGCTTTAAAAGTATCATGACCTGAAATTACAATATGCACTTTTTCACTGCTCTCATCTTCGACGAGTTTCTTAAAACGGATTTGCTTTAAGTTCAGCAGAATTTCGTTTACATCTTCAACAACACCTTTTACTGTAGAAAACTCCTGCTCAACACCTTCAATTCTTACCGTTGTGATGGCAAAGCCTTCCAAAGATGATAGGAGGATTCTGCGCAAAGCGTTTCCAATTGTGATACCGAATCCAGGCTCAAGGGGACGAAATTCGAAACTTCCCTTGTAATCGTCTGATTCGATCATGATCACTTTTTCCGGCTTTTGAAATGCTAATATTGCCATGATTTAAACCTTTGGGTTTTTAATTTTTTAAAACGCTAAAATTTATTTGGAATACAACTCAACAATAAGCTGTTCGTTAATGTTTTCGGGTATTTCCGATCTTTCAGGATAAGCCATAAAGCGTCCGCTCATTTTTTCCTGATCCCATTCGAGCCACGAATACCTGTTTGCTCTTGAAGCAACTGCATCAAGTATAACTTCGAGTGATTTTGATTTTTCGCGTACACTTATTACGTCGCCCGGACGAACCGAAAATGAAGGAACATTAACAATTTCGCCGTTAACAGTAATATGTCGGTGAGAAACCAATTGCCTTGCGGCAGATCTTGTCGGAGCAATTCCAAACCTGTAAACCACGTTGTCGAGCCTGGCTTCGATTAATTGAAGCAGAACTGTACCGGTAACGCCTTTTTTGCTACTTGCTTTTTCAAAGGTATTTCTGAATTGTTTTTCCAAAACGCCATAGGTATATTTTGCTTTTTGCTTCTCAGCAAGCTGGATACCGTATTCCGACGGTTTTTTCCTGCGTTTGTTAATACCGTGTTGTCCCGGAGGATAATTTTTTTTCTCGAAATTTTTATCTGCACCGAAAAGTGGTTCACCAAATTTTCTCGAAATTCTTGTTTTTGGCCCAATGTATCTTGCCATTTCTATCTTTTACTTTTAAGTTTGCTTATTATAACTAAATTATACCCTTCTGCGCTTTGGCGGACGGCAACCATTGTGTGGCAATGGTGTAATATCGTTGATTTCGGTAACCTCAATACCAGCTGAATGAAGTGTTCTGATAGCAGATTCTCTTCCTGAACCTGGTCCTTTAACAAATACCTTAACTTTTCTTAATCCGAGATCGAAGGCAACTTTCGCACAATCTTCGGAGGCAGTTTGGGCTGCATATGGAGTATTCTTTTTAGAACCTCTAAAGCCCATTTTACCAGAAGAAGACCACGAAATCACCTGCCCTGCGTTGTTGGTAAGTGTTACAATAATGTTGTTAAACGAAGCACTCACATAGGCTCTTCCGTAAGGTTCGACCTTTACAACCCGTTTTTTGGTACTTCTTGGTTTTGCTGTTTTTGCCATATTAGATTAGACTTTCTAAATTCTGAAAACTGAAAAAATGTGAAATCATCTATTAACCTTTAGCTGCCTTTTTCTTGTTGGCAACAGTTTTTTTACGTCCTTTACGTGTACGGGCATTATTTTTTGTGGATTGTCCACGCAAAGGCAGCCCTAAACGATGACGAATTCCGCGATATGTACCGATGTCCATCAATCGTTTGATATTCATCTGTACTTCGGAGCGAAGCGCACCTTCGACCTTAACCTGATCATTGATAATGGTTCGGATTTGATTTTGCTCATCATCAGTCCAATCCTGGACCTTTTTGTTGATATCAACTCCGGCTTTTTCCAGAATATCACGCGCAAGGCTTTTGCCAATGCCGTAAATATAGGTTAGCCCTATTACGCCTCTTTTATTTTTTGGTAAGTCGATACCTGAAATACGTGCCATAATTTGATAATTTTAGATGTTATTAACCCTGCCTTTGTTTGTACTTAGGATTTTTTTTGTTGATTACATACAACCTGCCTTTACGGCGGACAATTTTACACTCTGGTGTCCTTTTTTTAACTGATGCTCTTACTTTCATTTCTATCTGGTTATTACTTGTATCTGAAGGTGATTCTTCCTTTTGATAAATCATAGGGCGACATCGCAATTTTAACTCGGTCGCCGGGCAGAATTTTTATGTAGTGCATTCTCATTTTCCCCGAGATATGAGCAGTTATTACGTGCCCATTCTCCAGTTCAACTCTGAACATTGCGTTTCCCAGCGATTCGATAACTGTTCCGTCTTGCTCTATGACAGCTTGTTTAGCCATTCAAAAAAAAGTCTTTAATTTTCTTGTTATGTTCTTACTTACTTAAAACTTCTTCGACATAATCGAAAGTGGATAATATTTCAGCGTATCCTTTTCGTATCACGATATCATGCTCAAAATGCGCTGATGGTTTTTTGTCGGCTGTTCTGATCGTCCAACCATCGTTGTCCTGGGTTACGTTTTTTACTCCAAGATTTATCATCGGTTCGATGGCCAAAACCATCCCGGCTAACAACTCTTTTCCTTGCCCCCGTCGTCCAAAATTAGGAACTTCGGGTTTTTCGTGAAGGTTTTTACCTAATCCATGACCAACCAAATCGCGAACCACAGAGTAACCAAATCCTTCGACATAAGATTGTATGGCGTTACCAATATCTCCTACCCTTTTTCCGGCAACCGCTACTTCAATTGCCTTGTAAAGCGATTCCTTAGTCCGTTTCATCAGCAACAAAACTTTCGGATCAACTATTCCAATTGCAAAAGTGTATGCCGAATCACCAAAATAGCCATTTTTTTTAACACCACAATCCACCGAAACGATATCCCCATTCTGCAAAAATCGTTTTCCGGGAATTCCGTGAACAACTTCATCGTTTACTGAGATACAAAGTGTAGCCGGAAAACCGTGGTAACCCTTAAATCCAGGCAGACCACCATTATCACGGATAAACTCTTCGGCAATCTTGTCAAGTGCAATTGTTGTTACACCAGGAGCAATTTTCTTTGCTACTTCTGCTAAAGTTTTACCAACAAGTAAAGAACTTTCTCTTATTAATTCAATTTCTTCTTCGGTCTTTATTAAAACCATTCGAAGTATTTTTTACGAATTCAATTCTTAATATGAAGAACGGCCTTTAATCCGGCCCGATTTTGTTAAACCATCATAATGCCTCATCAGCAAATGACTTTCGATCTGTTGAAGTGTATCCAACACAACACCAACCAAAATCAAAAGCGATGTCCCACCAAAGAACTGTGCAAATTGTTGATTAACACCAATCAGACGCACCAATGCAGGCATAATGGCAACTAATCCAAGAAACAACGATCCGGGGAAGGTAATCCTCGACATAACAGTATCAATAAAGTCAGCCGTCTTACGTCCCGGTTTAACACCAGGGATAAAACCACCGTTTTTCTTCATATCTTCAGCCATTTGATTAGGATTTACCGTAATTGCGGTGTAAAAGTATGTAAACATCACAATTAATATGAAGAATGTTAGATTATACCAGATTCCATTAATATTTGTAAACGCC